>JANXYT010000395.1 GCA_025355915.1 Holophagaceae bacterium | reverse complement strand
TGGAGCAGTTCGGCAGGGTCCAGGATCAGCACCACGCCGCCGTCGCCCATGATGGACGCGCCGCTGATGCCGGGCAGGCTGGCAAGGTAGGGCGCCAGGGGCTTGATGACCACTTCCTGGCGGCGGACGAAGGTATCCACGATGATGCCCATGCGCCGGCCGGCGGCGGACACCACCACCACCGAGAGACCATCGGCTTCGTCAGCCGCGTTCACGGGGGACGCCGACTTCAGGAGGTGCTTGAGCCGACAGACGCCCAGCACCTCGCCCCGCAGGTTGATGGCCTGCCGGCTGGTGAGGTGGGACACGCTCTCCGGCGGCACGATGAGGGTCTCTTCCACGGCCGTGCCGGGGATGGCGAAGACCTGCTCTCCGCTCTTCACCAGCAGGGCGTCGATGATGGCCAGCGTCAATGGCAGCTTGATGGTGAAGATCGATCCCTTGCCCACCGTGGACCGGACCCCCACGCGCCCATTGAGCTTGCGCACATTGGAGCGGACGACATCCATGCCCACGCCGCGACCGGAAATATCGGTCACCTTGGCGGCCGTGCTGAAGCCAGGGGCGAAGATCAGCTCGATCACTTCATCATCCGGCATGGCATCTGCGCGTTCCTGGGAGAACAGGCCCTTCTCCACGGCCTTGGCGCGGATGACGGCCGGGTCAATGCCCTTGCCATCGTCCTCGATCTCCACCACCACGCTGTCGCCCTCATGACGGGCCCGCAGGATCACGGTGCCGACCTCGGACTTGCCCGCCTTCACCCGGACCTCAGGCAGCTCAATGCCATGGTCCGCACTATTGCGGATGAGGTGGATCATCGGATCGCCCAGCTCTTCGATGATGCTCTTGTCGATCTCGGTGTCCTCGCCGATCACCTGGAGATCGATTTTCTTCCCGCTGGCCTTGGCCAGATCGCGGAGCATGCGCGGAAACTTGGAGAAGACCGTCTTCACGGGCACCATGCGGATGCCCAGTACCGAAGCCTGGATCTCCTTGCTCACGTGATCAAGATACACAGAGGCATGAGCCAGTTCCTTCGCCACGGCCGCGGCAGGGTGGCCGCTGACCTGTGGAATCAGACGCTCCACCAGGTGGCTGATCATGGTCTTGCTGATGATCAGCTCGGCCACGATGTTCATGAACTGCTCGAGCTTGGCCTGGCTCACGCGGATGGTGTCCGAAGCGCCCTTGTCGTCGGAGCCACGGCGGCCACTCTTACGGCGGTCCTCGGCGGCGGGGGCTCCCTCTCCGGCCGCTCCGGGCGTGGGCCCGAGGTTCAGCGGATGGAGGGAAATGGTGGCATTCGCCACGGCCCCAAAGACCTTGCGGACCTCCTCGATGGGCTCGGTCGCTTCGATGATCAGCACCAGGTCGAGGTGGAAGGCCCGGGGATCGAAGCCATCCAGATCCACCAGGGGTTCCCGTGGAATCATCTGACGATGCAGGAGCCGACCCACCAGCTCCACCATCTGGAACACGGAAAAGGGGTTGAAGGCGGTCCCGTAGATGGCACCGGACAATTCCACATGGATGCCAAGGACCACCTTTCCTTCGGATAGGGCTGCGGTGGCGGCCTTCTGGCCCACTGGATCGAGCCCAGCGAGGGCGGCGGGAAGGTGCAGGTCCCCGGTCAAGGCCACGGCCTTGACGGCGGCCACAGCCGTGCCGCCCTTCTTGAGCGATTCGAGGTTCCGGATCAGCTCGCTGGGATCGGGATCCTCGGCCTCGCCCTGCTTCTTCACCTGGACCCGCACGTCCTCGACCAGGACCTTCAGCATGTCCACGGTCTCGAAGAGCAGTTCCATGACCCGATCGGTGAGTTCCATCCGGGATTTGCGGAGATCATCCAACACATTTTCGCCCATGTGGGCGACCGACAGGACCTTCTGGAGCCCCAGGAACCCAGCGGCGCCCTTGATGGTATGGACGCTGCGGAAGATGGCGTTCAGCAGGTCGAGGTCGCCGGGCGATTCTTCGAGCGCCAGGAAGTTGGTTTCGATCTGTTCAAAATGCTCCTGGGCCTCGACGAGGAAATCCTCGTAGAAGCTGGGATCGTCAAGGGCGAAATCACTCATGGCTCACCCGTCCTGTTGGTCGCGCCTCGGCGTCCCTGGAGACCCTGCAGCTGCTCGGTCTCCGCGTCCGTCAGCAGCTGCTGAAGCTCGAGAAGGAAGATCATGCCGTTATCGAGGCGAGCCACCTTTTCGATGTAGCGGTTGGCACCCACAGCCGTCACTGCGGGCGGGGGCCCGAAGCGGTGCAGGTCCACCGGCCGGACCTCGTCCACGGCATCCACCACGAGGCCCGTGAACACGCCGCCGATGCTGGTGATGAGGATCCGGGAGATGGAGGTCGCTTCGACCCGTTCGAGGCCGAACCGGGTCCGAAGGTCCACCACCGGCATCACTTCACCGCGCAGGTTCAGGACACCATCCACGAAGTGAGGCGCCCGGGGTACCGGTGTGACCTGGCCGACCATGATGATCTCGCGCACCTGGTGCAGGCGGAGCCCGTAGCTCTCAGGGCCGAGCCGGAAGACCACCAGTTCGAGGCTGGGTATCGTTTCCTGGGTCCTGGTATCGGTGAGGCCGAGCCCCTGGCCCATGGCAGCGATCTTCTCCTGGTCGTCGCCGGTGATGATCTTCAGGACGTTGATGAGGCTCACCATCCGCCCGGGAAGCAGCAGGATGCCCTCCAGATGTTCGCGTTCCGCCTCGGACAGGGTCTGGGGTGGCGGCAGCGTCTGGCCGTCCTGGATCCGCAGAATCTCCTCGATTTCGTCCACCACCACGCCGATTTTCGCGGCACCGAAGGACAGCAGCACCACCATGTCGCGCTTGCGTTCCGCAGTTCCCTGTTCGATCGAAAGGATCTCCGAAAGGTCCACCAGGGGCATGACCTGGTCCCGGAGACAGATGACCCCCAGCACGTAGTCCGGGGCGTCCGGCACCTTGGTGACCGGCGGCAGCTCGACGATCTCTTCCACTTCCTGGAGGGCGATGCCAAAGGACTCCGCGCCGAGCCGGAAAGTGACGAAGGGGCGCCCGTCTTCCTCGAGGTCCTCGGCCAGATCATCGGCGGCGCCACCCAGGGCCGCACCCAGGCCCAGTTCATCCAGTTCAACACGACGGGTGAGCTCGGAACTGTCGAGAAGTTTTTCGAGATGGATCAGGGTGATGAGCCGGTTGCCCACCGTGACCATGCCGGCCAGGTACTCGGCACGGATGCCCGCCACCAGGGGAGGCGTTTCGCGGACGGAGTGATCCTCCAGGCGCACCACTTCGGCCACGGAATCCACCTGAAGCCCCGTCGGACCAGTGGCCAGCCGCATGACGACGATGCGAGTCTTGGCGGTCGTCTCCTGGGGTGCCAGGTGAAACCGGATGCGGCTGTCGATCACCGGAATGATGAGCCCACGCAGGTTGATGACGCCCAGGATGAAACTGGGGCTGCCGGGAACCGGGGTCACATCAGTCCGGTGGGTGATCTCTTGCACCCGGTCGATGTCCAGGCCGAACTCCACGTTATCCAGGGTGAACGTCACCAGCTGGCCCGAGGGCACCAGCTCCGTGGCGAGGAGGGCCTGGGAAGACTCGGCGGCCATGGTTTACCCCTTCTTCTGAGTCTTGAAGGCCTCGATCACCGAGTCTGCATGGGCCTTGTTCTCGTCGGGCGTGGTGCCCGTCTGGGCGATGGTGCGGCTGATGGAGGGGCGATCCGTGTCGCCCTTGAGACCCGTGCCGAGCAGGTCTACGATGTAGTCGTGGATCTGGCGCAGGTGGTGGACGATGCGCTCCAGCTTCTGCCGGGTGATGTCCTGGAACTGCATCAGGTCCATGGCCTCGAAGACCTTGTCCTGGATGTCCTTGCCAGCGCTCATGACTTCGTGGATGGCCTTCTGCGCGCCCGCGGACTGGGCACCTTCATGGCGCATCATTTCCGTGATGAGGAGTTGCTGCTTGGACACCAGGCGGCTGATCTGGTCCAGCTGATCCATGACCTTGTTGGATTCCCGCTCGGTCACGGAGGTGACGGTATCCAGCTCCGAGATGACATGGCCGCTGCCGTCCTGGTGGGGCTCGGCGTGGGCCTCGGGCTTGGGTGGCGCGGCCGGAACAGGGGTGGCCGCCGGGGCCTTGACGGCCGCCTTGGGTTTCTTGGCTGATTTTCCGCCTCCGGCGAGGAGGGCGTCGATTTCGGACTGGTCCATGGTGTGCTCCCTACCCGAGGAGGGACTCGATCTTTTCCTTGAGGGTTTCCGGGGTGAACGGTTTCACCACGTAGTTGTTCACGCCGGCCTGGAGGG
>JANXYT010000389.1 GCA_025355915.1 Holophagaceae bacterium | reverse complement strand
GCGATCCTGCCGCTGCACCCCCCGCACCAGCAGCCCCGCCGACCAGCGCTCGGCCTCATAAACCAGGCCCAGCCTCGCTTCGAGAGGCGGAATCTGGGCCAGGGGCCTGCCTTCGGTGTCGTTCTCGGCATGGGTGTAGGCCAGGCTGGCGTCCACCTTTAGGAATCCGGCGACCTTCGCTCCCATGGCCACTTCTCCACCCCAGGTGGTCGCATCCACATTGCGGGCCACGGTGGTCAGGCGCGTGCCCAGGCCAGCCGGCTTGCCCACATTCGACTGGATGAGGATGAAATCCTTCACCTTGCCGTAGAAGGTAGACACCGAGGCTTGGATGGTCCCGGCCCGCTTCATCCAACCCAGATCGAGTTGGGTGGTGCGCTCGGCCTTCGTGTCGAAGGCACTGACGGTGGCAAGGCTCTCCTTGCTGATGGCTTCCCAGGAGTCGGGAAACCGCTCGGTGTGCCCTACCCCCGCATAGAAAGTGGAATCGGTGAAGACCTCCCGCTCGTAGCGCCAGAATCCACTGGCGAGGGTTTCATCCCGCTGGTGGTTCAGGGTCGGATTCGGGGCATTCGCCATCATGCTGATGGCCACGGCCGCACGGGGATCCTCGGCGTGCCAGCGATCCGCGCGGAGCCCAACCACCAGGTGGTCTTTCCCCGAGAAGGGGTGATCCAGTTCAGCAAAGAGGGCCGAATTCTTGAAGTGGCCATCCTCCATCCGGGCCATGTTTTCCACCGGCATGGACCACTCCCTCGCGGATTTTCGAATGGTGTGGTCATTGGCCTGCGTATCCATCCCCACCGTCAGCTTCGTGACCTCAGCGACGCGGAGTTCAAGGGCCAGGCGGCCGCCCCGGGTCAGCCGGTCCGGACTGTTCACCATGGGTTCGGGAGATGCCAGGGTGGGCGTGAAGGCCCGCAGGGTGTAGTTGTCCATGACGTGGTCCACGTAGTTCCGGTACACCTGGAGCTCGACCTTTTCGAGGCGCTTCGTCAGTCGATGCCATTCCCCCCTGAATCCCACGTTTTCACGCGAGAATTTGGCGCCGTCCATGGTCCGGTCGGCATAGGCGGCTTCGCCATTGCTGCGGGTGCCGGACACCTCCAGGCGCGTATCGTCGCTCGGCGTCCAGCCCAGGGCCGCGTTGCCGCTCCAGCGGGTGTAGCGGGAGTGGACATTGGCGCCGTTCCCATCCTTGTAGTCGTCGGAATGGGAGCGGGTTCCAATGCCCCGGACGTAGAACGATGGCGCGCCGGCGCGGGCATCCAGCACCTGATCATTGCGACGGAAGCTGCCGCCCATGAGGCTGGCGACGCCTTTGAACCCCGGCTTCTGGAACCGGTCATTGGTCCGCTCGAACCGCACCAACCCCGCCGAATTGCCGGGTCCGTAGAGCACCGTCTCCGGGCCCTTCACCACCGTGATGCGATCGTAGGATTCGGGAAAGATGTAGGCGGTGGGGGGATCCATTCGCATGCCGCAGCCGCCGAGCAGTTGCTCGCCGTCCAGCAGGATGGCCAGCCGGGAGCCGGCCATGCCGCGAAGCACCGGGTCACCGTCCGTGCCTCCCTTGCGAATCACCGAGAACCCCGGGATACCCTTCAGATACTCCGCTCCGTCCTGGGCGGGCAGCGGCTGGCGGGGCGCCTTTGGATCCAGAACCGTCACCAACGGTTCGCTGGGCAGAGGCGCCGTCACTTCCACCACAGCGGAGGGCTCCGGTTTCGCCGGTTTTCCCGGGGGCCTTTTCGGCTGCGCTGGCGGCTCTGCCGCTGTCAGTGGCAGGGCACAGACCAGGGAAAGCCGGAGGCAGAAACGGTAGAAGGTCATGGTTCACGCTCTCAAGGAACCATTTGGCCTTAACGGTATCTATGGCTGCTCCCGCTGCGTCAAGATGACGCAGACGCTAGGGTTCAAGTCAGGCGCGCCGAGGCGGCCACGGTTTGCGCCGTGTTCACCACCAGGAACCCACCGGGGGTCGCCTCGGTCACCGCGAAGTGCACCAGCGGCTGCGTGGCCGGGCCCAGGGTGTTGCCGCCACCCAGGGTGTACTGACTGCCGTGGCAGGGGCAGGTGATCTGGGTTCCCACGGGAACGCCCACGGTACAGCCCATGTGGGTGCACACCGTCGTCATGGCGTAGATGCCCGTCGCATCCTTGATGAGGAACACATTCCCCTGGTTCCGGTAGTCCCGCGTGGTGCCATCCGGCAAGGCCAGCAGCGCCGCCTTTGTGTCCGTGGTCGTCAGGAGGCCGGGGCTGGGGGCGGGAGGGGCCGGAGCGGGCGCGGGGGTTCCGCCGCCCCCACCGCCGCAGGCCACGGCCATGCCGGTGGCCAGGGCGCTAGCGCAAAACACTCGGCGGTCCATGCCGTCGGAACGGTCCACCCGTCGGGGAGTTTCACTTGGGGACATAGGGCCTCCTGAAAAGGGTTGCGGAGAAGAGCCAGAACCCGGGCTCCGTTCCAAGCACGGATCGCCTGGCAGGTGCATCCCGTCGAACCGCCGGGGTGCAGGGATGGCCCACGATCCATCCGATCCATGCCGCGAGCCAGATCCGGTTCTGGCTTTCCCACCCATCCGGGGGGCGTCACATCCGGGACACCCCGCCACCCCCGGCGGCCAGCATCTTCAGGATCTCCACCACCTCGGCCGCGGATTGCGGACGGTCCCCCGCGCGCTTCGCCATGAGGCGGCCCACCAGCGCGACCAGGTCCCACGGAACGTCCGGCGCCGCCTCCGCCAGGGAAGGCACCGGCGCCTCCAGGTGCTTGGTCAGGAGATCGTTGATGCGGGGGCTATCGAAGGGCGGGAGGCCCGAACACAGCTCGAACAGCATGATCCCCAGGGCGTACAGATCGGTCCGGGCGTCCACCCGCTCGCCACGGATCTGCTCGGGCGACATGTACCGGGGGGACCCGATGAGGGCGCCGGTTTCACCCGCCATCACGTCTGCCACCGGAGCCGAGAGGCCGAAGTCCATGATCTTGGCGTCCCCGCGCACATCGAACAGGACATTCGCGGGCTTGATATCCCGGTGGACCACCCCCACCGCATGGGCGGCCTCCAGCCCCTCGGCCACCTGGCGCGTGACGCGCAGCACGAGCTGCAGGGGCAGGCGCCCCCGCCCGTCCAGCAGGCTCCGGAGGGTGATGCCTTTCAGATACTCCATGGTCACGTAGGGAATGCCCTCGCATTCCCCGAAGTCATGGGTCCGAAGCACGTAGCGGTGGGTGATCTTCCGGGCCAGACGGATCTCCTGCTTGAGCAGCTCCAGAAAAGCCGGGTTCGAAGCCAGCCCCGTGCGAACGACCTTCAGGGCCACCTCTTCATCCAACTGGAGGTCGCGCACCTTGAGAATCACGCCCATCCCGCCGCGGCCCAGCAAGCCCTCCACCCGGTACCGGGCCGCAAAGATCCCCCCCTCCTGAAGCGCCGCCGGAAGGGGTTCATCCTCGTCGTTCGTGGTCATCGTGCGGAGGCGCCGCGTGGCTTCGCTCAGGGCCGGTTCGGCCCCCGCCTCCCCCGGGGAGAGGCTGAGGGCTGCGGGGCGAACCGCGGGCCCTGGCCCTGCGAAACCCCTGCGGGCCGTCTCCAGGAGGGTCAGCAAGTCGTCCTTGGCCCGCAACTCCGCGAGCATGGAATTGAAGGTGCGCGTCAGCACGCCCACTTCGTCTTGGGTCGGGGTGAGGGCAAGGGCCTCCGGGGGGCCTCCTTCGGCCAGGGCTTCGGCGGCGGCGGCCAGGGCCTTGAGCGGGGCCGTGACCTTGCGGGCGGAGCGGAGGCTCAGGCCCAGCGCGACGAAGAGCCCCGCGACGCCCACGGCCAGGATGGCTTTCTGCAGGTTGCGGAAGGGCGCCAGCAGGGGGTCCACGGGCATCAGCAGGACATCCGCCATTTCCAGATCCAGGGCATTCACGCCCCGCAGCGGGGAAATCATCCCCAGGTAGTTCAGTCCGCCCACCTTGAACGGCAGCACGCTGGACCGCTGGCTATCCAGCACCTGGGCCCGGACCGCCAGGAAGGCCGGATCCCGGGAGAGCAGCCGGTCCAAAGACACCGCCTCTGGAAGGGTGGTCCCCAGCGTCCGGAACTGGCTCAGCAGGGCCAGATGGGCCGTGGGATCGCCGCGCTGGGGCCCCGCGATGGCCACCCGCCGCAGATCGCCGGCAGCGCGGTCATCCACCCGGATCCCCACCAGCATGGCGCCGAGGGGCCTTCCCCCCGGCGAGCGCAGGGGGCGCGCCACCGCGTGATAGACACCCGGCCGGTCTCCCCAATCCACCCGGAGGAAGCCCCGATAGAACGGCCCGGCATGTCCTTCGGATTTGGCCTCGTCGGGCGCCAAGGCCATCTGGAGGATGCCCGCCTCCGGGAGGGCCGGACGCGCACCCATGGCGGTGCTGGCCAGCACCGAACCGTCGGGTGTCACCACGAGGGCGATCTCGGCGCTCAGCCGGGGCAGGTTCTCCACCAGGGCATCCGCGAGGCTTCTCGGGGCGCCGGATTCGAGGGCGTGTTCGATGAGGGCGAGGTTGCCGGAATACTGCGTGAAGACCTCGAGCCCCGCGTCCAGGGACTTGCCCTGCTGCTCGAAGGCCCGCTCCAGGACATAGCTGCCCGCAGAGAGGCTGGCGCTGGCGGTGGTTCTCGCCCCCCGTTCGGCCTCGTTGTAGGCCACCCAGAGAATGATCGCCAGCAGCCCGAGAATGGCGGCCGCCTGCCGGACGAAGAAGGTCCAGGCCAGCGTTTGGTACCAGCGCATGGGTGGCTGCAAGGGCATCTCTCGGTCCTCGGTATACTTGCCTCGAATCTACTCTGGATGCCAAGCATGATTCGAGCTCTTGCTCATGGTCTGCAAGTCCTGGCCCTGACCGTGCCGCTCCTCGCAGGCGGGGTCCAGGGCCCGGTGCAGATCCGGGAAAAGGACGGGAAGCTGCGGCGATCCCTGAAGGACTGCGTGGCCCTCCTGGAACCCATGGAGGCCGCCGTGCCGGTGGCAGGGCCCTCGAAGCCGGTCTCCATCCGCACCGTGGGCAAGCAGTTCCTCCCCCGCGTGTCCCTCGCCACACCGGGCACGGTGGTGGCGTTTCCCAACCTGGACCACATCCTCCACAACGTGTTCAGCGTGACCCAGGCGAACCGCTTCGACACCGGGCAGTACCGGCCCGGGGACGCCCCCAAGGTGACCGTGACGAACCCGGGCCTGGTCAAGCTCTATTGCAATGTCCATCACCAGATGAACG
This sequence comes from Holophagaceae bacterium, assembly GCA_025355915.1. Classification (GTDB taxonomy): domain Bacteria; phylum Acidobacteriota; class Holophagae; order Holophagales; family Holophagaceae; genus Geothrix. Next base: position 3,628 of record JANXYT010000389.1, on the reverse strand, counting down.
CGTTTCTCTGGGTGGTGACCACTCCCTTCGCCCAGGTTCTCGACGGCAAGAAGGGCGTGCAGTTCGAGCAGGTTCCCCCGGGCATCTACCGGCTCCGCCTCTGGCACCCCGAGTCGGGCGAGAAGACCTGGATCGTGAAGGTCGGAACCGGCCTCACCCAAGGGGCCTGGGAATTGGATGTGTCGCTGCCCGCCCTGGAACCCCACAAGAACAAGTTCGGCCGGGACTATGCACCCCCGGTGGATGACCGGAACTACTGAGGTCCCATACCTAAGGAGCGTTCAACACGAAAGGACCTTTCACCGCCAAGACGCCAAGGGTGCCAAGAAAGACAACAGACAATGTGCTTTCGCAGTTCTTGGCGACTTGGCGGTGATCTTTTTCTTTGAATGCAAACCGGTATCAGAATCGTTTCACCAGGACCACCATCTTCCGGGTGACCCGATAGTCGTCGCCATCGGACCGCTGCCGGAGGTACACGAAGGTGGCGACCCAGCCGCCGGGGAGGGGTAAGGAGAGGTCGAACCGCGGCCCACGGGCTCGGCGGTAGAACCACCATTCATCGCCGTTCACCGGATAGAGGGTGCCTGTGGAGGAGAGCCGTTGCCAGGTGAAGGCCACCTGGGGCCAGTAGACCCGTTCGCGGCTTCCCGCGGTGGCCTGCACCTCTTCGCTGGTTTCCCCGGTGTCCCTGTTTTTCGAGCGGAACCATCGGGTCTCCAAAGGGAACACGGTGTTCCACTTTCCGGTGGCCCCGGTTTCATCCACCACCATCCGCTGCCGTTCCATCGGATCGTGGCCGGGCAGACGACGAAGCCGCTCCTCGCCAGGATCCCACGCGAGCGACCATCGCCCGGCATGGGCGGTCCAGGACCAAGGGCCCGTCTCCAGTTTCACGACGATCTGCCCGGCGGCCAGATCCCCCTGACCCCCCAGCACGTTCCGGACGCGGCCCACGGCCGCCCGGAGGCTCGCCTCGGGGAGGACTCCCTGAGTGTCGCGGACCCCGGCCAGTGCCCCGGCGCCCAGGAACCGGAGGTCCCGGTCCCACAGGGCCTGGGAGGCCACCAGCCCGTTCTCCTGGAAGCCCAGGCTCAGGGTGCCGAAGGTCCTTTCCGCCACCCAGGAGAGATCCGCGTGGGCCACATCCACCTGGGTCCCGTTGGACGGCTGCTGATCCCAGCGGGGGGCGTTGAACTGGTTCCCGTCCGTGCCCATGGCCGATCGGGTCCCGGCCACGAAGCGCAGGGACTCCAGCTCCCAGGACCAGCGGAGCCGCAGCTGGAGGCCGACGCGGCGGAAGCCATCCGCTGTCTCGACGGGATTGGAGAGCTGGTCGCCCCGGAGCGTCACTTCCCAGGCGGGCTTCCACGGCTCGCGGGACTCCGGCCAGAAAGGCGCGACCTCCTGGCCGAAGGCGATGGCGGCGGCCAAAGGGAAGATCCATGGGCGGATCAGCATCATCATCCCTGGGGGTGCAGGTTCCTGAGGATGGTAGCCCACTGCCCCGGCGCGGGCGAAGGTTGTCTCGAAACGGCACCGGAGGGTGCTGCCTTCGCCATGACCACACCCTCGTCTTGACTGAATCCATCCGAACCAGGATTCTGATCCAAATCAGGGAGCTCCATTTTGGGCAGTTGGGATCTTGCCATCGCGCTGGACCGATCCAAGCCGGAGCCCCTGTACCTGCAGCTGGTCAAGGCCATCGAAGAGGGTATCCGCCACGGCCGCTTCAAGCCCGGGGACGCCCTCCCGGGAACCCGGGCCATGGCCGAGCTCCTCGGCGTCAACCGCAATACCTCCCTGGCGGCCTACAAGGAACTGGAAGCGGAGGGGTGGATCGAAGTCGCGCCCGATAGGGGCACGTTTGTCGCCCGGAAACTGCCCTTCATCCTGGAGACTCCCGCCGGGATCTCCGCTCAGGATTCGGCGTCCTGGAAGCGCGCCACACCGCGCAACGAGCCCTTCTTCCAGCCAGGGGCCCCGGCCTTGGAATCCTTCCAGCTCATCCCCGATACGCCGGACCTGAGGCTCGCCCCCACCGACGCCATCCACCGGGCCTACGGCCGGGTCCTGAAGCTCCACCCGGAACGGCTGCTCCAGCCCGGCTGGGATCCCCGGGGCATGCTGGATCTGCGCAACTCCCTCGGCAAAATGCTCCGGGAGATGCGGGGGCTTTCCATCGAGGCCGGCAACCTCCTGCTCACCCGGGGGTTGATGAGCACCCTCAACCTGGTTTCCCGCGTGCTCTTCGCTCCGGGGGACGCCGTGGCGGTGGAGAATCCCGGCTGGTTCCGGGTCGCCGAGGCCTTCCGGGCCGCGGGCGCCCGGCTGTTCCCCGTTCCCGTCGATGGCCTCGGGCTGAATGTGGAAGCCCTCGAGGCCCTGTTGATTCAGGAACCCATCCGGCTCCTCTACCTCACCGCCAGCCCCCAGCACCCCACCCAGGTCACCCTGGAACCGGCCCGCCGCAAGCGTCTGCTGGAGTTGTCCAGGGTGCATGGGTTCCGCATCCTGGAGGGTGATCCCGGCCTGGGCTTCCACCGGGAGAAGAACCCCAGCCTGCCCCTGGCCAGTGAAGATCCCCATGGCCGCGTGCTCTATTTCAGCAGCTTCGAGCAGATCCTCGCGCCGGGCCTCCAGGTGGGCTTCCTGGCGGGCGAGGCCAGCCTCATCAAGGCCCTGGCCCAGCAGCGGCAGCTGGTGGACTGGCCGGGCAACCTGGTGCAGGAGGCCACCATCGAAGAAACGCTGCGCGATGGCGAGATCGTCCGGCACCTGCGGCGCATCCGCAAGGTCACCGAAGAGCGGCGGGAGACCATGGTGGATCGCCTGCTGCTTCACCTGCACCCAGCCATCTCCGTGAAGAACCCCCGGGAAGGCTTGTCCCTCTGGGTCCGCGTGGCCGAGGACGTGCCCCTCGAGGCCTGGACGGAGCGCTGCCTCGCCCATGGCGTGGTGTTCTACCCGGGCGCCCTCTACGAGTTCCATCGCCAGAATCTCCCCTACATCTGCCTGGGCTTCGCGGCCCACACCCTGGATGAGCAGAACGAGGCCTGCACGCGCATGGCCCTGGCGCTGAAGGAAGCCCGCGCCCAGCGGGCCTGAGGGATTCAGCTCCCTCCTGGCGGCCGGACTGTACCCCTTCTCTGAACCGGATCTGGTGGCCAGGCCTCGCCGAGCGACCATGGGAGGGCCGGATCCTTCACGGGGCAGGATCCTTCCACGGGACAAGCGGGAGACGACATGCACGCCACCAGTCAAGGCAGGAACATTGCACCCTCCGCGCTTGCCGGGCCCCTTCGATGGGCCTCGTTTTTTCCTCGCTCCTCCAGAGTCGGCTTGCTCTGCGCCCTGGCAGCCATGGCCGCCATGACAGCAGCGGCCCAGGCCCCGAAGGCCAAGTCCATCGATGAGCTGAAGGCCTTCTACCAGCAGAACTGCATCCGGTGCCATGGGCTGGATGGCTCTGGCCGGAGTTCTGACGGGAAGAAGGCCTTCAGCTCATCGATGGACTTGGCCTTCGGGGCCTGGGCCGCTGCTGTCATGGCGGCCATGGCCGCCAGGGCGCAGAGCAAGCCGACTCTGGAGGAGCGAGGAAAAAACGAGGCCCATCGAAGGGGCCCGG
>JANXYT010000359.1 GCA_025355915.1 Holophagaceae bacterium | reverse complement strand
CCCGCGGCCCGCAGTCTGCTGATCCGCCAGCACCACGCAGGAGCCCAGGTGGGGGTTCCGGCGCAGGAAGGCCTGGGTGGAGATCGCCGAACCGGAGCGCCTGGTGGGCCGCAACACCGTGCAGGCCATGCAGTCCGGCATCTTCTACGGCTACGTGGGCCTGGTGGACGGCATCCTGGACCGGTTGCTGGAGGAATGCCCCCAGGCCAATGTCGCCGCTACGGGCGGCCTGGCCCGCGTCATCTCCCCCCACACCAAGCACATCAAGCACATCGCCCCGGACCTCACCCTGGATGGCCTTCGGATCCTCTGGTTCCGCAACCAGGGCGGCCGGAAATAGCGGATGGAATTCCCCCTGATCCGCTTGACGGGGGTGGATTCCACCCAGGCCTTTCTTCGCCGGAATCCCCAGCTGGGTTTCTGCACCGTGCTGGCCGATCGCCAGACCGAGGGCCGCGGTCGCCAGGGCAACCGCTGGGAGAGCGCGGCCGGGACGGGACTCTGGATGTCTTCAACCCTGCCGCCACCGGTTGGCGTGGCCCCTGGCCTGGTGCTCCAGCGGGCCATGGCCGCCGCCGCCCGGGTACTGGATCCCGAAGGCCGCACCTTGGGGCTCAAATGGCCCAACGACCTCGTGGCCTGGAAGGACGGTCGCCTCGTGAAGGTGGGTGGCATCCTCGGCGAGCAGATCGGCGGCAGGCTCATCCTGGGCCTGGGCGTGAACCTGACGGAGGCCCCCGACATCCCCACCCGCGCCATCTCCCCGGCCTGTCTCTTGGACCTGGGTCTGGAGATCACGTCGGTCTCTGATTTGGCACTTCATATCTCTAAATTTTGGATAAACTTGGAGCAAGAATCTAAACCTCTCTTTCGGTGGCCCAATCCAGGCACACCCCTCCGCTGGGAGGATGGACAGGGGACCTGCCTGGGCTGGGAATCGGACGGGCGGCTCAAGGTGGCCATGGCCGACGGGATCCGGCGGCTCAGCGTGGGTGAGATCACGGGATTGGGCTAAGGACCTGGTCTCGAACCAGGCCCCCGGGTTCTCTGGGATCGGTGTCCCCGAAAGGTTTCGGATTCGGCGCTCCATGGGTCACTTTGCCTCTTGAAGCTCGAGGCTTATGGGTGCAATGTTTGGGTGTTTTTTCCCAAGTAGCAAAGGAGATTCCATGAGCGATGCGGCGTCCGACTCATTGCCTCTGTCCCCCCGATGGCGTCAGGCCGTCATCCTCGTGATGATCGTCGGCTTCAGCCTGCTGATCTGGATTACGGCTAAGACCTACACGGGCGCACCCCCCATTCCGGCCCAGGTGGTCGGGAACACCGGCCAGCTGCTCATCACCGGGGAGGAAATCAAGGACGGCCAGGAGGTCTTCCTGAAGTACGGCCTCATGGAGCACGGCACCCTCTGGGGCCATGGCGCCTACCTGGGGCCCGACTACACGGCCGAGTACCTGCATCGCCTCGCCGAGATCGGGCGGGACACCCTGGCCCGGACGAAATACGGCAAGGCCTTCAAGGACCTGGAGGAAGGTCAGGCCCTGGGGATCGGGGCCCTGTTGATAGCCCAGATCAAGCAGAACCGCTACGATCCCGGCACGGGAACCCTCCGGTTCACGGATGCCGAGGTGGCCTCCTACCGCATCCAGACCGAGGAGTGGACGGCCTACTTCTCGGGAGAGCAGGCCGCGGTGGGGTTGCCCAAGAAGTTCATCCAGGATGATCAGGAACTAAGACATCTCACGGCCTACTTCGCCTGGGCCACCTGGGCCACCGTGGCGCCGCGCCCAGGGAAGGACTACTCCTACACCAACAACTGGCCGTTCGAACCCCTGGTGGGCAACGGGCCCACGGCGTCGACCTACCTGTGGAGCGCCTTGAGCCTCATCACGCTGCTGGGCGGCCTGGGCCTGATCCTTTTCATTTTCGGGAAGTTCAACTACCTGGGCTGGGGCGGCGCGGCGGGCTGGAAGCATGCGCATGAAGGCCGGCTCCATGCCTGGACCCTCACACCCAGCCAGAAGGCGGTGGGTCTCTTCTTTGCCGTGGTGGCCCTGCTCTTTCTGGGGCAGGCCGCCCTGGGTGGTGTCCTGGCGCACTATCGCGTCGAGCCGGGAGGATTCTACGGGTTCGATCTGGCCCGGGTGCTGCCCTACAACCTCGCCCGGACCTGGCACCTGCAGTTGGCCATCTTCTGGATCGCCACGGCCTGGGTAGGAGGCGGGCTCTTCCTGGCGCCCCTCGTGGGCGGAGTTGAACCCAAAGGCCAGAAGACCGGAGTGCTGATCCTGCTCGGGGCCCTGGCCATCGTGGTCTTCGGCAGCCTCTTCGGGGAGCTGGCCGGAATCAACAACAAGCTGGGCAGCCTGTGGTTCTGGCTGGGGCACCAGGGGAGCGAGTACCTCGACCTGGGCCGGTTCTGGCAGCTGCTCCTGGCCGCCGGGCTGATCTTCTGGCTCTTTCTCATGTTCCGGGCTCTGCGTCCGGCCATGAAGGGCACCGAGCAGGGGGAACTGCCCTCGCTCTTCTTTTACGCGGCCATCGCCATTCCGCTCTTCTACGTCCCGGCCCTGTTCTATGGGCCGCGCACCAATTTTGCCGTCATTGACAACTGGCGCTTCTGGATCATCCACCTCTGGGTGGAAGGGTTCTTCGAACTCTTTGCCACGGTGCTGGTGGCGGTGATGTTCTACCGGCTGGGCCTCGTCACGGCGAAATCGGCCACGCGGCTCATCTACCTCGACGCCATCCTCTACCTGGCGGGAGGGATCGTGGGCATTGGCCATCACTGGTACTTCACGGGGCAGGGAACCCTGAACATGGGCCTTGCGGCCAGCTTCTCCGCCATGGAAGTCATTCCCCTCACCTTGTTGACCCTGGATGCCTGGGACTTCATCCGCCTGCAGGACCGGAATTGCGAAGACTGCAACCGGCCGCTGGCCGCCAAGCAGCGCTGGGCCATCAAGTTCCTCATCGCCGTGGGCGTGTGGAACTTCGTGGGGGCGGGCATCTTCGGGTTCCTCATCAACCTGCCCATCGTCTCCTATTTCGAGGTGGGCACGACCCTCACGGCCAACCACGGACACGCGGCCATGTTCGGTGTCTTCGGCATGCTGGCCCTGGCCGTCCTTGTCTTCTGCCTGCGGGAGCTCAAGAGCGACCGGGCCTGGGCCCAGGTGGAGACGTTCATCCGCATCGGCTTCTGGGGTCTCAACATCGGCCTTGGTCTCATGGTCCTGCTGGATCTCTTCCCCGGCGGCGTGATCCAGCTCTGGGATGTCCTTTCCCATGGGTACTGGCATGCCCGCCGCCTGACCTTCCTCATGGGCGGCACCTTCCACACGCTGGAGTGGGTCCGCATGGTCGCCGACATGGTCTTCCTCCTCGCGGGGGCTCTCCCCATCGCCTACGGCACCCTGAAGCTGGTCTTCACCCCCGAACCGGAGGACGCGGCCTGATCTCGTCCTGAGCGCGATCCACTTCATCCCAATACGAGCCCACACGCCCCAAAGAACAGGAGATCGACATGCCCATCACCAACTTCCAGGAAGCGCTTCCCATGCCCGAGTCACAGCGGGCCACACTGCCCCTCATCGACGTGGCACACGGCACCAAACTGGTGCTGATGGCTCTGCCGAAGGCAGTCGAGATCGCGCCCCACAAAGCGCCCTATCCGGCCAGCGTGCAACTCTTGACCGGGCGGATCGAAGTGCTCAAGGGCTCGATGTGGATTCCCATGGCTCCCGGGGAACGGGTGGTCTTGGACAAGGATCAGATCCACGCCCTGAAGGCCTTCGAATCCTCCTACCTTCTCGTGACCCACATGCGGGACTAGAGCACCGCCCGGATCTCGGCCTCCCTGAGAATCCGGGGACTGTTCTTGGCGGTCTGCAGGATGCGATCGACGCGATCGGGGCTGAGGTCGTAGCCGTTCATTTCGAGCCAGTAGATGACGTTGCTGTGGCCCGCCAGGGGGCCGATCTCGATCTCCTGGCGGCGGCCCACCAGGGCGGCGGGAACGCCCGAATACACCGCATCCGCCAGTTCCACATCGCCGCGGTGGAGGGCCTTCACGATGGCGGCGGCGTGGACGCCGGTGCCGGTCCGGAAGGCATCGCGGCCTAGCACGGGGTAATTGGCGGGGATCTCCACACCACACAGTTCAGCCACGCGCTCGGCCAAGGCGGGCAGGTCCGAAAGGTCGCCCTTTGGGAAGCCCATGAGGTGCAGGTTGATCATGTGCTGGTCCAGGGCCACGGTGCCGCAGCGCTCGCCGATGCCCAGGATGCTGCCGTGGAGCCGATCCGCCCCGGCCTCGAA
>JANXYT010000358.1 GCA_025355915.1 Holophagaceae bacterium | reverse complement strand
CAGGAGGGCTGCCCGGTGCCGGTGATCCTTGCGGGCACCGAGGACGACGAGGCCTTGAAGCGCCATCACGCCGTGGCCGCGGGGGCCGTCGACTACGTGGCGGTAGAACCGTTCAAGGTCCTCGCCATCCTTCGCAAGCTGGACGAGACCCTGCGGCTGTTCGAAGGGACCTGAGGGCCTCTGCTTCTCGCAGCTCTCAGCGGAGCTTCACATCTCGTCCGCGCCAGTGGTTCACGCCGCGCAGCCGGTCGAATAGGGCCCAGGCTGTGCCTGCGGCGAAGACCAATGTGTTCAGGGGCCACAGGGCCCACCGCAGATCCATGGGTCGCCCGGTCATGCCCTGCTGGGTGTCTCCCACGAGGGCAGGTACCAGCAGCCAGAGCAGGAGGGCCAGCCCCGGATGTCCCGCCAGAGGCAACCAGACCGGCGCCAGGCCGATCATCAGGGCCAGAGGCAGGGCCGGGGGCAGCAGCCACCAGACGGGCAGGGCCGCGGCGTTCTTCCGCATGGCCCGCAGCAACTCACCCAGGCCGTGGTACATCCGCAGGTGCAGGTCGGGCCCGCCCCGCGCCACCCGGTTGCAGAAGCCCGCTGCCTTGACGCGCCGGGCGAGCATCATGTCGTCGATGGCTTCCAGCGGCGCCGCCCCGTGGCCGCCCACCGCGTCGTAGGCGGCCCGGCGCACCAGTGTGAAGGCCCCCACGCCGCAGAAGGCCGGATGGCGGGGATTCGGCACCTGATGCGGCGGCACCAGCATGAGGAAAGCGGAGGCCGCCAGGGGAAGGATCAGGCGTTCGGCCGCACCGACCGCATCCACGGCGGGCACCAGGGCGAGCATGTCCGTGGGCTGAACGAGGGCGAAGGCCACGGCCCGACGCAGGAGGTCCGGCGCGGCCTGCACATCCCCGTCCGCGAAGAGCAGCCAGTCCGCCGCTTCGGCCTCGGGCTGCCGCGAGGCCAGGTCCAGCGCATGGTTCTTTCCCAGCCAGCCGGGCGGAAGGTGATCGTTGCGGAGAACCCGCAGGCGATCCGGCCGGGCCACTGCCCGGGCCCGGAGCACTTCCGTGCTGCCATCCGTGGAACCGTCATCCACCGCGAGGATCCGCAGGGCCGGGTAGTCCTGGGCCAGCCAGGAGTCAAGGGCGGCGGGCAGTTCCCGGATTTCGTCCCGCACGGGGATGCAGAGGCAGACGGTCGGCGGCTCCAGCGGCAGCAGGGGAGCGGGCTCCAACCCCGGCAGCCGGGCCCAGTGGCGTCTCAACAGTAGGAGCCCAGCGAGGATCGCGCCCGCGGAACTCCAGGATGCCACTTCCAGCCAGGCCATGCTTCAGCCTAGCCTGAGACTTCCCGTGCTCCGAGGCGTCCATGCCCCTGGCTTTCCTGATGCAAGATCCCCTGGCCGGCACCCTGATGCTGCTGGCCCTGCTGTGGCTATCGGCGAAGCTGGGCGGCGAGCTCGCGCTGCGTCTGAAGCTGCCCGCCGTCACCGGCGAATTAGCGGTGGGCCTGGCGCTCACGGCCCTGCACCGGGCCTGGCCCCGGTTCCCGGATGTGGCGGCTTCGCCCGCCACGGAGCTGCTGGGCGGCCTGGGGGTGGTGGTGCTCATGTTTGCCGTGGGCCTGGAATCCACGGTGTCGCAGATGCTGAAAGTGGGTGTGGCTTCGCTGCGGGTGGCCCTCATCGGCGTGGCGGTACCCATGGTTGCGGGCCTCGCGGGGGCCTGGCTCCTGCTGCCCAAGGATGCGCCCTTCGTGCTGGATCTCTTCATCGGTGCCTGCCTTTGCGCCACCAGCATCGGCATTTCCGCCCAGGTGCTGCGGGAGAAGGGGGCCTCCCATACCCTGGAGGGCCGCATCATCGTGGGGGCTGCCGTGATCGATGATGTGCTGGGTCTGCTGGTGCTGGTGGCGGTGTCTGGCATGGTCGGCGCGGCGTCCGGGGGCGCCCTGGGCCCCCAACTGGTCAAGACGCTCGGGCTGGCTCTGGGCTTCCTGGCCGCGGCGCTCACGCTGGGCCGCCTGGCCACGCCCCGCCTCTTTCAGCTGGCCAGCCGGTTCCGGGGCGAGCAGATCCTGCTGCCCCTGGGCCTGGGGTTCGCCTTCCTGCTGGCCTGGCTGGGCAGCCTCGCGGGGCTGGCCTCCATCGTGGGCGCCTATGCTGCGGGCCTCATCCTGGAACCCGCGCACATCGAGGACCTGGAACACCGCGAGCGCCACACCCTGGAGGAGCTGGTGCATCCCCTGGTGACGGTGCTGTCGCCGCTGTTCTTCGTCCTGATGGGCGCCAAGGTGGATCCCTCCGCCCTCTTCCAGCCCGCCACCCTGGGCTTTGCCGCCCTGCTGGCCCTGCTGGGCGTGGCCGGGAAATACGTCGCCGGCTATGGCGGCGGCCAGGGCATCCGCGCCGCCGTGGTGGGCTGGGGCATGGTGCCCCGCGGCGAGGTGGGTCTCATCTTCGTGGCCGCCGGTGGGCAGCTTCAGATCGATGGCGTGCCGTTGCTGAACCCCGAAGTCCAGGCGGGCATCATCGGCGCCCTGCTGCTCACCACCGTGGCGGGGCCCGTGGGGCTCGGGTGGGTGCTGGGGAAGCGGCCGTCTCGTTCCAAGACTTGACCGAACCGCGTGACGAGGTGGGGAAGCTAAGAACCCGATTCAGGAGATGATTCCAAGCCTCGAAGCAGCGTCCTGATTGGGCAAAAGGGTCAGCGTGGTCGTGCATCCGAATGAACCGCCCGGTATTTCTTGGACAGATGGTTGAGTGTATTCACGCGGCGGCTCCGGTGCCAAGGAGGTCCTTACGGACCTGGGCGGGAGGCCGGTGGTTGTGG
>JANXYT010000353.1 GCA_025355915.1 Holophagaceae bacterium | reverse complement strand
GGCTGTTTCGCCACCAGGTAGAGCCGCATGCTTTCGTCGGGCTGCATGCGGATGATGAGGCGGTTGGCGCGGCCGCCGTGGGTGGCCTCATCGAAAATGGGGTGGGGGACCTGGCGGAAGTTGATGACGATTTCCGCCAGCTTGTCGGGCATGCGCTTGCCGCTGCGGAGGAAGAAGGGCACACCCGCCCAGCGCCAGGTGTCGATCTCGGCCTTCACGGCCACGAAGGTTTCCGTGCGGCTGTCCGCGGCCACGCCGGGTTCCTCGGCATAGGCCACCACGGACTTGGTGCCCACGGCCCCGGCCTTGTACTGGCCCCGCACGGTCTTGGTGGCGACGTCAGCGGGCGTGAAGGGCTTGAGGGAACGCAGCACCTTCAGCTTCTCGTCGCGTACGGCATCGGGATCGCTGCTGACGGGCGGTTCCATGGCCACGATGCAGAGCAGCTGGAGCAGGTGGTTCTGCAGCATGTCGCGCAGCGCCCCGGTGCCCTCGTAGAAATCCCCGCGGCCCTCCACCCCCAGCTGCTCGGCCACGGTGATCTGCACATCCTGCACCCACTCGCGGCGCCACAATGGCTCGAACAGGACATTGCCGAAGCGCAGCGCCAGCAGGTTCTGCACGGGCTCCTTGCCCAGGTAGTGGTCGATGCGGAAGATCTGGCGCTCGGAAAAATGCTGGCCCACGGCATCGTTGATCTCGCGAGAGGATTCCAGGTCGTGGCCCAGGGGCTTCTCCACCACCACCCGCGACCGGTCCGTGATGAGGCCCGCCCCGCCCAGGTGGGCGGAGATGGCGGCGAAGAAATTCGGCGAGGTGGAGTAGTAGAAGACGCGGACGCGGTCGGGGTGCTGGCCCAGGGCCTCGCCCAGGGCGGCGTAGCTGTCCCCGGACTGCACATCCATGGGGAAGTAGCTGACGCGATCCGCGAAGGCCCGCCAGGTATCGGCCTCGTAGGCCGCCCCGAGGAACGGCTTGCAGGAGGCCTCGGCCAGGTCCAGAAAGGCCTCCCGCGAAAGCTGCTTGCGGGCAGCGGCCAGGATGCGCGAGCCAGGGCTCACCGTACCCGCCTTCACCTGTTGGTAGAGGGCGGGCAGCAGCTTGCGCATGGCCAGATCGCCGGTTCCGCCGAACAGCACCATGTCGAAATCGGGCAGGGTCTTCATGGAGGCTCCGAATGTAGAAATAGTACGGTATTTTTGAATGGAACCGGTTACACGAAGTAATAATATTACACATGCCCGGATTCTGTCGGGCTTCGGGAGGAACCCCCATGGTCCTGAATGCCCACGTGGCCGCCCTCACGGACCGCATCCGGCTGCGCAGCCGCTCCAGTCGCAGGGCCTACCTGGCCCAGATCCGCGAGGCCGCTTCCGCCACGCCGCATCGCTGCGACGTATCCTGCGCGAACCTCGCCCACACCTTCGCCGCCGCCGGTCCCGACAAGGCGGCACTGCGGGAAGGGCGCACGCCCAACCTGGGCCTCGTGACCGCCTACAACGACATGCTTTCGGCCCACCAGCCCCTGGGCGCTTTCCCCGCCTGGATCAAGGAGGCCGCTCGCGCCGCCGGCGCCACGGCCCAGGTGGCCGGGGGCGTGCCCGCCATGTGCGATGGCATCACCCAGGGCCAGCCGGGCATGGAGCTGTCGCTCTTCTCCCGCGATGTGATCGCCATGGCCACGGCGGTGGCCCTCTCCCACAACGTGTTCGACGCGGCGCTGTGCCTGGGGGTCTGCGACAAGATCGTGCCGGGCCTGCTCATCGGGGCCCTGCAGTTCGGGCACCTGCCCGTCCTCTTCGTCCCGGGCGGCCCCATGGTCAGCGGCCTCCCGAACAGCGAGAAAGCCGCCGTGCGCCAGCGCGCTGCCGCCGGCCAGGCGGACCGCACCGAGCTGCTGGAAGCCGAGGCGAAATCCTATTCGGCCCCCGGCACCTGCACCTTCTACGGCACGGCCAACAGCAACCAGATGCTGATGGAGGTCATGGGCCTGCACCTGCCGGGCACCGCCTTCGTGCCCGCCGGCAGCCCCCTGCGGGAAGCGCTCACCCGCCATGCCGCCGGGCGCGCCGTGGCCCTGGTGGCGGGGGGTCCCGAGTACACGCCCCTAGGCCTGGTGATCGATGAACGCGCCATCGTGAATGGCCTGGTGGGCCTGCTCGCCACGGGCGGCTCCACCAACCACACCCTGCACCTGGTGGCCATCGCCCGGGCCGCGGG
>JANXYT010000349.1 GCA_025355915.1 Holophagaceae bacterium | reverse complement strand
ACTGCCGCTGTACGATCTCTACCGGCCCGGCGGCGAGAACAGCATCCGCGGCTACCGCTACGGCCAAGTGGGTAGCGTGCTCCTGGACAACAACCAGCAAGCGGTGGTCGTGGGCGGCAACAAGCAGTTCATCGCCAATGTCGAATACCAGTTCAAGATCGCCGATCAGTTCCGGCTGGTCTTCTTCTACGACGCTGGAAACGCCTGGGGGACCGGCACCAAGATCTTCAGTCGCGATCTGGTTGCATATAAAGATATCAATAACAACAGTTACTCCTATGTCAACCCTACCCTGGTGCGCTCCGCGGGGGTGGAATTCCGCTTCTTCCTGCCCATCAGTCCCGCGCCCCTGCGGCTGATCTGGGCCAGGAAGCTGAACCCGTATCCCTTCGATACCGAAAGCAAGACTGACTTCCAGTTCTCCATCGGGACCACCTTCTGATTCCTGGCGGATGGCCGCGCCGTTCCACGATATAATTCCCCTCTTGCCCTGGAGTTTCCCATGCGTCTGCTCGCCTCATCCCTGGCCGCTCTTTGCTTGTCTGCGGCCGTTTCCATTCCCCTCGCCGCCCAGGAGGCACCCCGTTTTGCCTTCTTCAGCATCAATCAGCTGGTGCGCAGTTCCAAAAAGGCCGGTGCCATCTTCTCCGAGCTCGAGATCACCGGGAAGACCCTGCAGGAGAAGATGCAAGCCAAGGGGCAGGAACTGCAGACGCTCCAGCAGCAGCTGAACTCGCCCAGCCTGGATCCCGAGAAAAAGGAAGCCTTGGCCAAGAAGTTCCGGGATGTGGAGTTCGATGCCAAGAAGATGCAGGAAGACAGCCAGGGCGAGTATCAGCGCGTGGAGAAGAAGGTCGGCGAGGCCATCACGAAGCTCGCGGCGCCCATCGTCGAGCAGCTCGCCAAGGAGCAGAAACTCCAGATGGTCTTCTCCGATCAGGCCGTGCAGATCCTTTCCTGGGCTGATCAGGATTGGCTGAAGGCTTTCACCGCTGAGGTCGCCAAGCGCCTGGATGCCAGCGAAGGCACCACTCCCGCCGCTTCTGCCCCGAAGCCCGCCGTGCCCAAGCCGGCCGCACCCAAGCCTGCCGCGCCCAAGCCCGCCGCGCCCAAGAAATAGTTCCGGCTCCATCCGCGGCCCCCAGCATCAATGACCGCCGCGCGACGACTGCTCCTGCTGCTCACCGGGATCAACCTGGTGAACTACATGGACCGTTATGTCGTCGCGGCGATCCTTGAGCCCCTGGGGAAGGAACTGCATCTTTCGGACGCCCAGCTGGGGCGACTGACCTTCGTCTTCATCGCGGTGTACATGTGCGCCGCACCGGTCTTTGGCTACCTGGCGGATCGCTTCCACCGCCCCCGCCTCGTGGCCGGGGGCGTGGCGCTGTGGAGCCTGGCGACGGTGGGTGCGGCCTTCGTCCACAGCTACCCGGCCCTGTTGCTGACCCGGTCCCTGGTGGGGGTGGGCGAGGCCGCCTATGCCAGCCTGGGGCCCGCCATGCTGGCGGATGGCTTTCCCGAAGCCGACCGCGCGAAGACCTTCACCTGGTTCTACCTGGCCATTCCCGTGGGCAGCGCCTTCGGGTACGGGCTGGGGGGCCTGGTGGCGGGCAGCTGGGGCTGGCGGGCCTCCTTTCTGGTGGCGGGGCTTCCCGGCCTGGCCTTCGCCCTCTGGATGGCCTGTCAGTCCGATCCGGAACGGGGCGCCATGGACACGGCCCGGGACGACGACGCGGGGGCGCCCTACCTCCAGCGCCTGAAGCACGTCTTCCTCAACCGCATCTGGCTGGCCTGCACCGCCAGCTATGTGGCCTATACCTTCGCCATGGGCGGGCTCAGCACCTGGGGGCCCACGCTTTTGCAGCGCCGGTTCGGCGTCAGCACGGCCCGGGCGGGCGTGGTGTTCGGGGGACTCGCCGTGGTGACGGGCGTCCTGGGCACCTTCCTGGGTGGCTGGCTCACGGACCGCTGGCAGAAGCGCTGGCCGGACGCCGGGGTCGGCCTCTCGGGCCTCACCTTGCTGGTTGCGGTGCCCGTGGTGGCCTGGGCCCTGGCCACCCACAACCTCACCGCCGCCTACCTGATGTTCTTTCTGGGCATGTTCCTGCTCTTCGTGAACACCAGCCCCGTGAACGCCCTCACCGTCAGCAGCCTGCCCAGCAGCATCAGGGCCACGGGCATCGCCCTGAACGTCCTGCTCATTCACCTCTTCGGAGACGCCATCAGCCCCGAGCTGGTGGGCCGCCGGGCGGACGCGCTCCTCCTGGCGGGCCTTGCCGGGGGCGATGCCCTGGGCCGGGCGCTCGTTCTTGTCCTGCCCGCCATCCTGCTCAGCGGGCTGGCCCTTTGGTGGGCTCGCCACCGGCCCGCGCAGGCCTGACATGGGGGTGAGCCGTACGGCCCGTGTTCTGGGACGGATCTGGTTTCGCGCCCTGCGCCGGGAGGGACCTGACCTGCCCTCAGGGCCCTGCCTCATCCTCCTGAACCACCCCAATGGCCTGCTGGATCCCCTGGCCGCCGCGGCCCTGCTGGATCGCCGCGCGGGCTGGCTCGCCAAGGCCACGCTCTGGGACCTCGCGCCGTTGCGCCCCTTCCTGGCTGCCTTCCGGGCCATCCCCGTGACCCGGCCCAAGGATGGCGGGGCTACGCCGGAGTCCATCCAGCAGAGCTTCCACCAGGTCCACGAGGTGCTGGCTCGGGGTGGCTCCGTGGCCCTGTTTCCCGAGGGCGTGAGCCATACGGGCGCCGATCTCGCCCCCCTCAAGACCGGCGCCGCCCGCATCGCCCTGTCCAGTCCGGTGTCCGTAGCCATCATTCCTGCTGGGCTGGTCTATGGGGACCGGGCCACCTTCCGGCACAGCGTCCTGCTGCGGCTGGGGGCGCCCATCCCCTGGGCGGACCTGGCCGGGCAGGGGGCGGACCCCGAGGCGGTGAACGCCCTGACGGCCCGCATCCGCACCGCGCTCAAGCCGCTCACCCTCCATGATGCGGATGTGCGCTGTCTCGCCCTGGCCCAGGAAGTGGCCTGGCTCATGGCCGAGGCTCCGGGCAGCCGGGTGGATTTGGAAGCCCTCCGGCAGCGGGTCCAGGGCCTGGTACCCCATCTGTCCTCGCTTTCTATGGAGGCTCTCGCCGCCCTGGAAATCCGCGTCCACGCGGCCCAGGCCTGGTTGCGGACCAAGGGCCTGCGGCCCGATCAGGTGGGTTATCCCTATCTCGGTGTGGAGGTGCACCGGTGGCTGCCGGGGGCCGCGCTCCGGCTGGCTGCGGCCCTGGCCTTGCTGCCGCCGAGCCTGCTGTACTGGCCGCCCTATCGCCTGGCCGGATGGGTCGCGAAACGGTTCACGGACGAAGGGGATCAAACCGCCACCCTCAAGCTGCTGGGCGGCATGCTGCTGCTTCCCCTCTGGGCCGCCCTCCTGGCCGTGGCCACAGGCTGGCGCTGGGGATGGGGAGCCGCGCTGGTCCCCCTCGTGGCCCTGCTGGCAGCCGGCCTGGGCCTGCCCATCCTGGAGCGCGCCGTCGAGGACCTCCAGGCCATCCGCGGGTTTCTCCGGCGCCGAGATCCCGCCGTGCCAGACCTGCTGGAAGCCCGCAGGCAGTTGTTGGCGGCGTTTCCGGAACTGGGGCGCTGAGCCCGAGCACAGAAGCGCCGCCCGGGTGGGCGGCGCTTTGCTTGCGATGCTGGGCTACTCCTGAGAAGCAACAGGGTAGTGAATGACCAGGCTTTCTGGTCCAAAAAGACCTGGAAGGGCCATGGGGAGCAGATCGCCGCCCAAGGGGGCTAGGGGATAGCCGTTGCCGGTGGCAGCACCGTCGGCCACGACACCAGCACCCACCCAAAGAGCCATTTGACGCTGGGCGGCTGCCACGTTCGCTGGGGTGGCGGTGTCCTTGAGGAGCAAGCCGTGTTCCGCCGGAGTGGCGGCGGACCCGTACTGCATCACACCCTGGCTGGGGTTGGCGGTGCCCGTGGCCGTGGCGGCTGCGACAGGTGTCTTGTTAACGGCCAAGGTGGCGCCATAAACATAGGAGAAGGCCGGAGTGGAGGCCCCGGCACGAAGAATCTGGGTGAACCCGCCACTGGTGTCCACGCCCAACTGGCCTTGGCGACCGGCGAAGGCATTCACGAAGTACTGACCGCAGGCGTTCTGGATGACCGTGTCACCGATCGCCTCCTGCACCAACAGGCGGTTTGTGAACCGCGAGGTGGGCGCGCCCGAGAGTGGCGTACCCATGGTGGCGGGATCGATGGGATCGGCCACGGCCTGGGCCAGGGCGAAGAACTGGTAGTAGGACGGGCTGCCCGTGGGCACCCCAGCGGCGACGAGGCCGGAGTTCACGGTGGAAGCGAAGGAGGGACTCTCCTTGAGGATCCAGGCGAGCCGAGCGCCAGGCACGCTGAAGAGACCCTTCATATTGCCGCCGCCGGTCTGGCTGCTGTTTCCCGCCAGGAAATAGGCACCGACGATGCTGCCCAGGCTCTGGCCCACAAAATG
>JANXYT010000339.1 GCA_025355915.1 Holophagaceae bacterium | reverse complement strand
AGAAGGGATAGTTGGCCGAAGCCGCGCCCGCACGGGTGAGAGCGTTGAAAAGGGTGGATTTTCCCACATTGGGCAGACCCACGATGCCACAGGCGACAGCCATTCAATCCTCCAAGCCTTCCAGTATCTCAGACAAGACTTGTGACGAAAAGAAAGGCTTCCGGGACTTGCGCGGGGCCTCGGGGCGCCATACTCTCCCCGCCAAGGTCGCCGGGCGGCGAAGGGGGAGGCAGCATGATCGTGCGGGCGGAATGGCCGGGGTACGTGGTGGACGTTCTAGTTCGCCCCGGCCAGGAAGTGGAGGAGGACGAGCCCTTGATGATCCTCGAGGGCACGGATTCCTCTCGCACCTCCTTCTACATCAACGCCCCAGAGGGCGGGAAAGTCCGGGAAGTCCTCATTGAAGAGGGAGACTTCGCCTATGAGGACGACGACCTGGTGGTGATCGCGGACACCGAGAGGGACGAGTAGCAGGCCGAACCGTTACACTGGGGCCATTGTCCTTGTGAGGTGGTAGATGGTAATGGTGCGGGCCGAGATGGCCGGGAAGGTCCTGGAAGTCTGCGTCGCCGAAGGCGATGCCGTGAGTGAGGACCAGGATCTGGTCATCATAGAATCCATGAAGATGCAGATTCCCGTGGGTAGCCCCGAGGAGGGAACGGTCAAAAAGGTCTTCGTGGCCCCCGACCAGTTCCTGAACGAAGGGGACCCCATCGTCGAACTGTCATGAGGTCCCGCGTGTTCAAAACGACTGGTGCTGAGGCCTGGCGTATCCCCGCAGGAGATACCCAGAGGATGGCGTCCCTCGTGAGCGGGATGAAGGGTGTTGAGGTCTCGCGTATCCCCGCAGGGGATACCGAGAGGATGCAGATTCCCGTGGGTAGCCCCGAGGAGGGAACGGTCAAAAAGGTCTTCGTGGCCCCCGACCAGTTCCTGAACGAAGGGGATTCGATGGTTGAGTTGGGCTGATGGCAGTCCGGATTGAACGGCTGTCGGGTAGCGATGTCGGCCTCGTTCTGTTGGGACTGGATCGGCCCGCCGCCAAAAATGCCCTGGACCGCCAGCTCATGGTGGAGTTCCGGCAGGCCATGGTGGACTTCCGGTCCGACCCGGCTGTCCGCGTGGTGGTGGTGCACAGCCTGGTGCCTGGCGTCTTCTGCGCGGGCGCGGATTTGAAAGAGCGGGCGGACATGACTCAGGCCGAGGCCGCTGCTTTCGTCCACGGGTTGCGGAGTGCTTTCACGGAGCTGGCGGAGTTGCCCATGCCTGTGATCGCCGCCATCGAAGGCGCGGCCTTCGGCGGTGGGTTGGAACTGGCCCTATGCGCGGACCTCCGGGTTGCTGGAGCCGAGGCGAAGCTGGGGCTGGTCGAGACAGCCCTTGCCATCATCCCGGGCGCCGGTGGCACTCAACGCCTCCCTCGCCTCATCGGTACGTCGCGAGCCAAAGAACTCATCTTCACGGCCAGACGGATTGGCGCCGACGAGGCGGGCCGATTGGGTCTCGTGGATCGAGTGGTTGCGCCGGGAAAAGCGCTTGAATCGGCTCTGGCCCTGGCCCGGGAGATTCTCCCGAACGGACCCATCGCTTTGCGGATGGCAAAGCGGGCGGTGCATCAGGGCATGGAACTCGATCTGGCTTCGGGCTTGGCTCTGGAACAGGCTTGCTACGCCCAGGTGATTCCCACCCAGGACCGTTTGGAGGGGCTGGCCGCCTTCCGGGAGAAACGGAAACCCCACTACCGGGGCGAATGATGGCCCACACGCACGGCGCTGCTGTCCATCACGGGCAAGGCCCCACCACCACGAGGCGGCTGGCGCTCAGCTCGCTGATCTTCGGCGCGAATTTCCTGGTCCAGGGGCTCGGAGGTCTGTGGACAGGTTCGTTGGGACTGGTGTCGGACAGCCTCGAGAATCTGAATGACGCGGTGGTCAACCTGCTCGCGCTGGGCAGCATCCGGTTGGCCAATCGGCGTGAGCCCTGCGATCGGTGGACCTATGGCTGGCACCGCATCGAGATCTTCAACACCCTCCTGGGTGTGCTGCTGCTGGTGGTGCTGGCTGGGGCCGTGCTGTTCGAGGCCTGGGACCGGCTCCGGCATCCGCACCCCATCAAACTGGGCTGGGCCATCGGCTTTTCAGCCCTCGGGCTGATCTTGAATCTGGCCGCCACCTTCGCGCTCGTCCCTGCCAAGGGATCGGGGCAGGAGCGCGATCTCAACCTGCGCAGTGCCTACCTCCACGCCCTGGGGGACAGCCTTGCGAATGTGGCGGTGATGGTGGGCATGGTGATCATCCGTTTCACGGGCTGGCGTTGGGTGGATCCCCTGTTGGCGGTGGGCATCGTGATGGTGATCCTCCGCGGCGCCTTTCTGCTGTTGCGAGACGCGGTGGGCATCCTCATGCACCGGGCAGCCTTCGACCAGGAGGAGGCCAAGGCCGCGCTGCTCGGGCTGCCCGGGGTGGTGGGGGTGGAGGACCTGCGGTCCTGGCGCGTCTGCAGCCACCTGACGGTCTGCACGGCCCACGTCATTGTCGAAGCTGAACGCCTGATGGACACCGAAGCGCACCAGCACCGGATCGAGCACCTGCTTGCGGAGCGGTACGGCGTCCGGCACCTCACCCTGCACTTCGAGACGCCCGCCATGGCGGAACAGCACCCCCACCGGTTCATCCATGAACACGAGGCGGACCTGCGTGATCACCATGATGGCGATGAACATGGCTGAGGCGGCTTGCGCCGCCTCAGTTCAAGAGCTGATCGCTGTCAGCTGACAGCGATCAATTTCCCATGCCGTGCTTCTTCATGATGACGCCGCGCTGGGCGTCGTACTCTGGCTGGGTGATGAGCTGGCCGTCAAAGAGTTCCTTGAGATCGGTCAGTTCATCCTTGAGCGACTTTTCCGGAGCCGTCGAGGCGGAGGTGGCCCCAGTGGGGAAGGATTGCTGACCCATCGGTTGGCCAGCGCTGGCCATCTGCTGGCCCATCATGTTGCCCATGCCGAAGCCCAGGCCCATGCCCATGCCCATGCCGGCGACGCCGCCGGGGTTCTGGGCGGCGAGGGGAATGGCATCGGCCACCTGCATCTGCGTATAGGCGCCCATGACCGGGGCCATCATGCCCACGCCGGTGCGCTTGTCCATCATGGCTTCCACTTCCTCGGGGAGGCTGATGTTCTCCACGAAGAACTTGGAGAGTTCGAGGCCCATGGTCTTGAATTCTTCCTGCAGCTTCTGTCGGACAAGATCCGAGATCTCGTCGTATTTCGCGGCCAGGTCCAGGGCGGG
This sequence comes from Holophagaceae bacterium, assembly GCA_025355915.1. Lineage (GTDB taxonomy): Bacteria > Acidobacteriota > Holophagae > Holophagales > Holophagaceae > Geothrix. The sequence goes on along the minus strand of JANXYT010000339.1, from coordinate 6,914 downwards.
GATCTTGGCTTCGCCGAGGATATCCGTGAAGCGGCTCATGATGGTCTTGCGCAGCTGTTCGGAAATGTCGGGAACGGTGTAGACCCCGTTGGTGCCGACGAGCTGCCGCAGGAAGGTGGCGCTATCCACCACCTTGATGGAGTAGATGCCGAAGGCCCGGATGCGCAGCATGCCGAAATCGGCATCGCGCATCATGATCGGGTTGGAAGTGCCCCACTTCAGGTCGTTGTAGAGCTTGGTGGAGATGAAATAGACATCGCTCTTGAAGGGGCTCTCGAAGCCGTACTTCCAGCCCTTCAGCGTGGCGAGGATGGGCAGGTTCTGAGTGGTCAGCCGGTGGGTTCCGGGCTTGAACACATCCGCCATCTGGCCTTCATTGACGAAGACCGCCTCCTGGCTTTCACGCACCACCAACTGGCCGCCAGTCTGGATCTCCTGACCCCGCATGGGGAAGCGCCAGGCCAGGGTGTCAGTGGAGTCATCCAGCCATTCGAGGATGTCGAGGAATTGGGCTTTGCCCCAGTCCATCAGACCCATGAGTTATTCTCCTAGTGGCATTGGCCACGCATACGATTCTAGGCCTGTTGGCAAGCCGGGCGGGGCGCCCGGTGGGGAAAACCGGCGAATGGTCGGTGCGGATCGGGCAGCCGCCGTCAGCGGGTTCCCTTGACCAGGCGTACTGGCCCGTCAGCCTTGCCCTTGCCACCGCCCTGGTCGATGCGGGTCTTGCTGTGGACCATGCGGGTGTCCGAGTCGATGATGCACCGCCAGCCCTTGTCTTCGTGAGGCATCCGCACGTCCACTTCCCACCCGCCGGAGGCGCCGTTCAGGGGGATGCGGCGGGCGCTGGTGGCCCTGCCGCCGGTCTCCTGTTCTGCGATGGCCTTGGCCTCCTTCGCTGATTTGATGGGGCCCGCGGCATGTTTTCTGGGCTTGGTCGTGCGGGCGGACAGAACGATGGCGGGGACGAGCAAGGCCAGGGCCAGGGGGTGGACGCGCATGAAGACTCCGGAGGGTGACTGGAATTCTAGACCAGGACGCGCGGCTTGGGCAACCCGTTCAGGTCCGGTACAGCGCCGCGCCCCAGTGGAGGCCCGATCCCAGGGCCGTGAACACGACGTTCATGCCCGGGCGGACGAGGCCCTGGGCCCGGCACTCGTGGAAGAGAATGGGCAACGTGGCGGCGGTGGTGTTGCCATACCGCTCGATGTTGTGGGGTACCTTTTCCGGCGGCAACCCCAGGGCCTTTTGCACCCCCTCGATGATGCGGAGGTTGGCCTGGTGGATCAGGACCAGATCAAGGGATTCCACCGCCACGCCGGCGGCGTCGCAGACTTCGCGGACGGCCTGGGGCATCAGGGTCACGGCGGCCTTGAACACTTCCTTGCCGGACATCACAGGGAGCGTCTCGCCCGCTTGGATTTGCTCAAGGGTGACGAAGGGACGCCGCTTGAAACTGACGCCCCTCATCGTGAGCACCTCCGCCCCGGTGCCATCGGTGTGGAGGCGGATCGGCCCGAGGCCGGCGGGCTCCTCGCGACCCTCGATCACCACCGCACCGGCGCCGTCGCCAAAGAGCACTGTCCGGTCGCGGCTCAGCGTGTTCTCGGCGCGTTCAGCCTCGGTGATCGCCCGCGTGGATTGGCCGATGAGGGTATCCCAGCCCAGGTGCCAAGGCATGAAGGGTGTATGGACCTCAGCCCCCACCAGGAGGACGCGCCGGTAGCGGCCGCTCTGAATGAACAGGTCCGCCAGCTCCAGTCCGTAGAGGAAGCCGCTGCACTGCTGCCGGATGTCGAACGTGGGGATGTCGCGAAGACCCAGGGCCGCCTGGAGCAGGGGACCGTTGCCTGGCAGCATGCGATCCGGCGTCATGGTGGCGAAGACCACCGCGTCGATGTCCCCGGTCGTGAGCCCCGCATCTGCCATGGCGTTCCGGGCGGCGATCACGCCCAGGTCCGTGGAACCCTGGCCCGGCTCAGCGTAGCGCCGCTCCTGGATGCCGCTGCGCACGCGAATCCACTCATCCGACGTGTCCATGAGCTTCGACAGCGCCTCGTTGGTGACCACATGCGGAGGCAGGCCGATGCCGGTTCCGGTGATGACACTTCGCATGGAGGCTCCTGATGGGAGAGTGGGCGCCAGGATATCCAGATCAGGGACCCCAGGTGAAAGAGAGACGGCGCGGATCAGGACCCGAGTCCAGCCTCGGCAAGGCCCAGCCCACGCAGCAGCTCCGCCTGCTCACTGGGGCGCTCCAACCTTAGTCCGCGGGCCTTGAGGGTGTGGATCCGCAGGGCGCCATCCGAGAATCCCAGCAGTAGCCCTTCCTGGGTAGCGCGAAAGCACCCGGGCGGGCAGGGCTCGGCGCTGGGCAGGGCCCAGGCTACCTTCACGGTCCCCGATGCGGTTTCCAGAAAGGCATTCGGCCAGGGGTCGGCCACGGCACGGATCTGGTTGAAGGCCTCCTGGAGGGTCATGGCAAAGTCCAGACGGGAGTCTGCGGGCTTGCGGCCGCCAAAATAGGTGGAGGGCCCCAGGGTTTTCTGATCGATCCGCCGGATGGAGCCGTCCACCAAACCGGGAAGGGCCTCGCGGACCAGCTCCCGCCCGGCGGCCGCAGCTTGGTCGGTGAGGCTCATGGCGGTCTCGTCCCAGGCGATGGACAGCCGCGCCTGGGCCACGATGAACCCATCATCCGGCTTGGGGGTCATGGCGTGGAGTGTGATACCAGTTTCCGTCTCGCCCTTCACCAGCACCCAGTTGATGGGCGCCCGTCCGCGGTACTTCGGCAACAGGCTGCCGTGCAGGTTGTAGGCGCCGAGGCGGGGAATCTCGAGGACCCTGGCCTGGATCATCTCCCGGAAATAGAAGCTGAAGAGAAAATCCGGGCGGTGGGCGCGGAGGGCCTCGTACACGGCGTCAGCATTGAAGACCGGGGCCATATGCACGGGAATGCCCTGGGCTTGGGCCACGGCAGCTGGCGGTGTGAACCATTGTTCGTCCGCCCCCTGGGCGTAGGTGTACAGGGCGTGCACCTCCACACCCGCCTCCAGCAACCCCTCCAGGGCCGCGGTTCCCACGCTGGAATAGGCACAAACCACGGCCGTCGGCTTGGACATTGATTTCTCCGGACCCCACAGCTTCTCATAATCCATTGAAACCGCTGTCCGTAGACCTATGTTGAGCTGAGGGGTCTCCTGTGCGCCTGCGAATTCTGGCCTTCCTGCTAGGCACGACCCTTTTGGCAGGGGGGGAGGATCCCTTCGAGGCCCCTCCTGAATTGCAGGCCTTCGCCCGGCAGCACACGCTGGGGCAACAGAGCGTTTCGGGCAAGGTCGGCGCGCTGCTCAAAGCCTTCTTCACAGCACCGGGAGAAGGCGGGCTCGGTATCACCTACGACAACGCTTACACTCGGACTCCCATCGAAGCCTGGCGGGACCGCAAGGCCAACTGCCTCAGCCTGACGGCGCTCTATGTGGCCGCCTGCAAATCCATCGGGCTTGAGGCTCGCTACGGTGAATCCCTGCGGATCAGCCGCTGGCGCCGCGTGGGCACGACCGTGCGCTATGAGCGGCACATCGTGGCCGTGGTGCCTGCGGGGGTGGGGCAGGAACTGGTGGCCGATTTCCTGCCTGAAGTCAGGCGGAATGCCCAGCTCATCGCGATCATGGCACCGAAGCGAGTCCTGGCGCTCTTCCACAGCAACCGCGCCGTGGAGCAGCTGGCGGAGTCCCGTCCGGAGGAGGCCTTGAAGGCGGCCCACCAGTCCATCGAGATGGATCCCACCCTGGGTGTGGGGTGGAACATCCTGGGCGTGGTCCAACGCGACCAGGGGCTCGAGGCCGAGGCCGAGGCCTCCTTCCGCAAGGCCCTCGATGCCGATCCCAAGGATGGCGCCCCCTGCGGCAACCTCGAAAATCTGCTGAGGGCCCAGGGCCGCGAAACCGAAGCCCAGGCCTACCGGGACCGGGGTCTGGAGATTCGCAAGCGGGATCCTTTCTTCAACGCCTTCCTGGCCGAGGAGGCCCTCCTGGACAGTCACTGGGAAGAGGCCGAAAAACGCATCAAGCAAGCGATCCGGCTGCTGCCGATGGAGCCCGATTTCTATCTGATCCAGGCTCGCATCAGCCTCGCCCAGGGACAGCGGAAGGAGGCCATCAAGGCCCTGGAGAAGGCGCGCAAGTGGGCCATGCCCGACATGCAGGCCCGCTACGACACCAAGCTGGCCCTGTTGAAGGGGGATAAGCCGGCCTGAGGCTGATCGGGGGGACCGCCCGGCCGCTAAGCGGCCTCTGCGTCCCCCCGGACCCCCACGCGCCCTTATCCCAGGGACCGTTCAACACGAAAGGACCTTCCACCGCCAAGAGCGCCAAGAAAGACAACAGACAAGGTGCTTTCGCAGTTCTTGGCGTCTTGGCGTTGATCTTTTTCTTTGAATGCAAACCGGTTTTAATTCGCCTCCAACTCCGCGAGCCGGGTCTGGGCGTCCTGGCTATCGGGATGGTGCAGCAGGCACTCCCGCAGGTAGCGGCGGGCGCCGTCCAGATCCTGGAGCTCTCGCCGGGCCTCGGCGAGGTGGATGAGGGGCTCCTCAGCCTGGGGCTCCATCTGGAGCGCCTGCCGCCAGTGGCCCTCGGCCCGGTCCCAGTCCCCCAACTCGGAGCAGGCGTGACCGGCATCCAGAAGGTAGCGCAGTTCCCGCGGATCCATGCGCACGGCACGTTCCAGATCCATGCGTGCCGTGAGATGTTCCCCTTGGTTGGCGTGGCCCAGCCCCCGCAGGTGCCAGAAAGCGGGTCGTTCGCGGCAGGCTTCGCTGAGTCCATTGAGGTAGGGCAGCAGGGCCTCCCAGGCCTCCATGCCGACCAGACAGTTCGCTTGAAGCAAGAGCAGGTCCACGTCCTGGGGTTGCTCCTTGAGGAGGGCCGTCACTTCGGCATAGGCGGCTTCGTACTCACCTTCGGCCACCTGGACCTGCAGCCTGAGGGGCGGTTGATGCTCTCCCCGTTGATCTGGAGGGACCTGTTCCAGCAGCTCCTTCGCCAAAGCTGGCCGGTCCTCCCACCAGAACGCGAATTCCGCGCGCCGGAGGTGCCATTCCTGCCGGAGGGACTCGCCCTCCTCTCCGTCAGGGATGGTCAGCCAGGCCTGCTCCAGGGTCTGGAGGGCCTCTTCGTCCCGATGCAGTTCCAGGGCGATCTGGTAGCGCTCCATCCAAAGCCGGAAGGCGCCCGGCAGGCGACCGAGGGCGAGCCCGATCATCCGCCAGGCGCCATCCCGGTCGCCGAGTTGGCGGCGGGAGACGGTCTCCACCAGCCAATGCAGAGGGTGGGTGCGGCGCTCGGGAGGCAGGCCCTGCACCAGGGCGAGCGCCTCGGCCTGGCGCTGGTTTCGCAGCAGATGCATCCCCGCCGCGCCGCGGTCCCAGGGAAGCCGCGGATCGCCGTGGCGGGCCATGAGCACGGCCAGCGCCTGTTCCGCCACATCCTCCCTGCCATGCTGAAGCCCCGCCAGCATGAGGTCCTCGAGGACCAGCGGATCATCCCAGGACAGGGGCAGGGCCGCTTCGAAGTGGATCCAGGCCCGGTGCAGGGCCTCCGGATCCGCCGCGCGGAGCAGCAGGATGCCCTGCAGATGCCGCAGTCGGCCCATGTGCGGGGCCAGGGCAATAAGCCGCTTTCCCCAGGCCAGCCTCTGGGCCATCGGGGTGCCAGGCACCTGCTGGAAGGCCCGGGACACCAGAACCATTTTCCAGAGCGGAAGGCGGGCGAGCTGAGCCTCCAGGGCATCCAGCCAGGCCCGGTCACGCAACCCCAGAGAGAGGTGAAGCGTGGACTTCAGCTGCCAGATCCGATAACCGAGTTCCCCGCGGTTCCACCCGTGGCTCCCGAGTCCCTGGAGCACCTCGTAGGGATGGTCTCCCCCCGCCCATCGCCGCTCGGCCCGGAGCAGACGGGGATGATCGATCCAGCGCGAGCGGGCCGCGACTCCGATCCAGGCTCCCAGGAGTAGCGTTCCGGTGAGCAGGGCCAGGGCCGGAAAGGGCGAAAATCCTCCCGAAGCCGAGGTTAGAAGCGCCATGCCACCAACCATGGCGCCGGACAGCACCACCGCCAGGAAGATTCTGAGAAACCAGTGATGCCGCGCCACGGTTCCAGTATGCCTTCATGCCACAGGTCCCGGTGGGGCCGCATGCGTCCCCAGAGGAAAGCGCGGGTCAGACATGGGGTGAGCAGGCCCAGGAGGTCAACCGGCAACTGGTGTCGTCACCTTCAGCCCAATGATGGCGACGAGGAGGAGCGCGATGAAGAACACCCGCGCGGGTGTGACGGGTTCCTTGAAGAGCGCCATCCCAAGCACTGCCGCCCCGAAGGCCCCGATGCCCACCCATACGGGATAGGCCGTACCGATGGGCAGCTCCTTGGTCGCCAGTCCCAGCAGGATCATGCTGCCCACGATGGCCAGACCCGTGAGGACCGAGGCCAGGGGCCGGGTGAACCCATGGGTGTACTTCAGGCCGATGGCCCAGCCTGTCTCCAGCAGACCGGCGACCAGAAGCAGGATCCAGCTGCGCATGGGGATCTCCTGGAATCAGGAAGCGGCCCGCAGGCCGCTTCCTGAGGGTAGATCGTAGGTTATTGGGGTCAGTTGCCCTGCTGGATTTCTTTCGCGATCACCAGGCGTTGGATCTGGTTGGTTCCCTCATAGATCTGCAGCAGCTTGGCGTCGCGCATGCACTTCTCCACGAGATAGTCCCGGCTGTAGCCGTTGCCGCCGAGGATCTGCACGGCATCGGTGGTGACCTCCATGGCAGTGTCGGTGGCGAAGGTCTTGGCAATGGCGCTCTGTTTGGAGTTCTTGATGCCGTTGTCGGTCATCCAGGCGGCCTGCCAGGTGAGCAGGCGGCTGGC
>JANXYT010000322.1 GCA_025355915.1 Holophagaceae bacterium | reverse complement strand
CGAACCCGATTCCCGCGACGGCCGCGCCACCCATCGTCTCGACCAGGCCGTCGTAGCGGCCCCCGGCAACGACGGTGCTTTGCGCGCCGAGACCTTCGGCCATCACCTCGAAGGCGGTGCGGGTGTAGTAGTCCAGGCCCCGCACCAGCCGGGGGTTCTCCTCGAAGGGGATGCCCAGCTCCGTCAGCAGGGCCTTGAGGCGGGCGTGGTGCCTGGCCGAAGCTTCATCGAGGTGATCCGTGATGACCGGATGGCCCTCAAGGGCCGCCTGGCAGCGCTCGTTCTTGCAGTCCAGCACGCGCAGTGGATTCGACTCGATGCGCCGGTGGCAGTCCTCGCAGAAGCGTTCCTCCCGCTGTTGGAAGAAGGCCCGGAAGGCCGCATGGAAGGCGGGCCGCGACTCGGGCGTGCCCACGCTGTTGAGGGAGAAGCGCAGCTGCTTCAGGCCCAGCTCCGTCAGGAAGCTGTGGAGCATGAGCAGGCTCTCGGCCTCGCTTTCGGGCGTAGCCACGCCGAAGCTTTCGGCGCCGATCTGCCAGAACTGGCGATAGCGGCCCGCCTGCATGCGCTCGTAGCGGAACTGCTGGCCGATGTAATAGAACAGCACCGGATCATTGGAGGCCAGCAGCTTGTGCTGGATGGCGGCCCGCACCACGCCGGCGGTGTTTTCCGGACGCAGCACCACTTCGCGCCCGCCCTTGTCGGTGAACTGATACATCTCCTTGTTCACGATGTCGGAGCTTTCGCCCACGCTGCGCTTGAAGACGTCGAGCTCTTCCAGGATGGGGGTGCGGATTTCGCCGTAGCCGTGGTGGCCGAACACGCGGCGGACGGTATCCTCGATATGCTGGAACCAGCGCAGCTCCGCCCCGAACAGATCCCGCATGCCTTTCACCGACTGGGCCATGATTCGACTCCCGATCCTTCTATTCGCCACCTTCAGCCTACTGGCTTGGGGCCAGACCCCCAAACCCGGCGGTTCGGCGGCACCGGCCCCGGTCTCGGCGCCGCGCCTGAAGGTCATGGTGGATCCGGGCCACGGCGGGGACGACGGCGGCGCCAAGGGCTTCAAGGGCTTGAAAGAGAAAACCGCCGCCCTCGAGATCGGCAAGGCCGTGGCGGCGAAGTTGAACACCGCGGGCTTCGAGGCCGTCTTTACCCGGGAGGATGACACCTTCATCCCGCTCTGGGACCGGGCCAAGGCCGCCAATGTCCAGGGGGCTGACCTCTTCATCAGCCTCCACCTGAACGCCGCCCGGGCCAAGGCCGCCCGCGGGTCCGAGGTCTACTTCCTGAGCCTGGGCCAAGGGGATGACGACGAGGTGGTGGCCGCGGAAAATGCTGGCGCGGGCCTGGCCCCTGGCAGCCCTGACAGCGTGGTGGCCAGCATCCTGGATGACCTCGCCCAGAAGGCCTTCCTGCAGGATTCCGAGCGCCTCGCGGTGGCCATCCAGGGCCAGCTCAACCGTCTGGCGGGCATCAAGGAACGCGGTGTCAAGCAGGCCCCCTTCATCGTCCTCCGGGGCGCCGCCATGCCCGCCGTGCTGGTCGAAGTGGCCTTCATCTCCAACCGCAAAGAAGAAGAAAAATTGAAGGACGCCGCCTTCCGCGCCAAGGTCGCCGATGCCATCACCCTGGGGGTTCGGCGATACTTCGCTGAAACGAATGGCGGCGTGAGGCGGCGGATGGTGGGAGGGCCCGGCTGAGGCAGATCCGCACGTGATCGCAGGACCCGATTTCCAGGTTCTCCGGGGCGCGGACCATAAGACCCATTACCGCCGTCGGGCATTGACAGGCGATCTTTCGGTATGTCTCTCTACCTATATCGAGGGTGGGTCGCCGTTTTGCCCTGGGCAGGGGGATAGAGAAAACCCCCGAAACCTTTGCCTGCTTAGGTTTCAGGGGCTTTCCATTTGGTGTACCCGACTGGGGTCGAACCAGCGACCTTTGGCTTCGGAGGCCAACGCTCTATCCAGCTGAGCTACGGGTACTACGGCCCTCCATCATGGCTTCGAATGGGGATTCCATCAAGAATGGGTTTCCCGGGGGTGGAATGACCAGACGGTGATCTTCTGGAGAAATCCTGGACTTCCCGGGCTTCACCGCTTTCCCGGGCTACCCTGAAGCCCTTCCAAAGGGTGGTCCATGCGCAAGCCCTTTTCGATCTCGGTGGTCTCGGTTTCCTTTGTGCTGCTCCACCTGGCCTGCTTTACGGCGCTCTGGCTGACCTTCTCCTGGACGCTGGTGGCGCTGTGCGGGGTGATGTACCTGGTCCGCATGTTTGCCGTGACGGCGGGCTATCACCGCTATTTCAGCCACCGCAGCTACAAGCTCGGGCGGATTCCCCAGTTCCTGCTGGCCTTCGTGGCGCAGACCTCGGCGCAGAAAGGCGTGCTCTGGTGGGCCGCGCACCACCGGCATCACCATCGCTTTTCGGATACGGCGCAAGATCTCCATTCGCCCGTCATAGACGGGTTCTGGTGGTCCCACATGGGGTGGATCCTGTCGGATGCCAACGATGTCTACGACCCCAAGTCCATTGGGGATTTCGGCCGGTTCCCCGAGCTGCGGTTCCTGGACGCCTACCACTGGCTCTGCCCCTGGCTGCTGGGGACGGCCACCTTCGCGTTCGGGGCCTGGTGGGGCATTGGCGCCTGGGAAGCCCTGGTCTGGGGTTTCGTCATCTCGACGGTGCTGCTCTGGCACGGGACCTTCTGCATCAATTCGCTGACCCATGTCTGGGGCACCCGACGGTTTGAGACCGCCGACCAGAGCCGCAACAACTTCGTGTTGGCCCTCATCACGCTGGGCGAGGGCTGGCACAACAACCACCATCACCATCAGGCCAGCTGCCGCCAGGGCATCCGCTGGTGGGAGTTCGATCCCACCTACTACACGCTGAAGGCCCTCAGCTGGGTGGGGATCGTACGAGACATCAGGCCCCTTCCTGCCTCTGCCTCCGAGGGTTCCAGGCCATGAGCCGCATCGCCGTCATCGGCACCGGGATCGCAGGGCTTACCGCCGCCTGGCTGCTGAGCCGGGATCACGAGGTCTGGGCCTTCGAGAAGGACGACCGCATCGGCGGCCACACCCATACGGTGACCGTCGCCACTCCGGACGGGCCGGTGGCCGTGGATACGGGCTTCATCGTCCACAACCGGGTGAACTACCCGAAGTTCATCCGGCTCATGGAAGAGCTGGGGGTGGAAACCTGCGCCAGCGACATGAGCTTTGCCGCCAGCGGCAACGCTCATCCCTGGTGCAGCCTCGGCCTGAATGGGCTATTCGCGGAACGGCGGCATCTCGTGGATCCGACTTTCTACGGGTTGTGGTGGGAGGTGCTTCGCTTCAACCGGACGGCCAAGGCGTTGCTGGAGAACCCCGATGGGGATGCCCCGACCCTGGGGGAGTACCTGGCGCGCCACCGCTTCTCGGAGCGATTCAAGGCAGAGTATCTGTACCCCATGGCTGGGGCCGTGTGGTCCACCACGCTCGCGGACATGGAAGCCTTTCCCGCCACAACCCTCGTTCGTTTCTTTCACAACCACGGTTTCCTTGGTGTGACCACGCACCACCCCTGGCGCACCATTCCCGGCGGGACTTCTCGCTACCTCGAGCCCATCACCCGGCCCTTCCGGGGTCGCATCGTGACCGGAGCGCGGATCATCAGCATTCGTCGGTCAGAAACGGGCGTGTACCTGCACCTGGAAGGTCAGGAGACCCGGGTGTTCGATCAGGTGGTGCTGGCCTGTCACGGTGACCAGGTGCTGCCCCTGCTGGCAGACCCGAGCCCCCAGGAGCGCGAGATCCTTGGCGCCTTCACCAGCAACCCCAGTCCCACCGTCCTGCACCACGACCCGGTGCTGCTGCCCGCCCACCGCCGCGGGTGGGCCTCCTGGAACTTCCGGGCCCATGCCGATTCGGGCCGCCTGGTGCTGACCTACCACATGAACCGGCTGCAGCCGCTGGCCACCCGCCAGGACTGGTTCGTGAGCCTGCACGCGGAGGACCTGCTGGATCCTGAAGCCATTGCCGGTCGCTACCCCTATGAACATCCCCGCTTCACCTCGGAGGCCATCCGCGCCCAGGCCCGCTGGGCCGAGGTGAGCGGCCCGGCCTCCGTCCACAACCGCACCCACTATGCCGGTGCCTACTGGGGCTATGGGTTTCATGAGGATGGACTCAATTCCGGAATCAGGGTCGCCCGTGACCTGGGTGTTCCATGGTGAACGTTCGCCCCATCGCGAGAGGTCTCGCGTATCCGCGCAGCGGATACCGAGATAGCGGCGATCGGGTTGGCATCAATCCGAAGCGTAACCAGGGTGGACAGTGATTCAACGGCATGTGATTGCGGGAAGTCTTGCGTATCCGCGCAGCGGATACCAAGAGGATGGCCCTCGCACAGAAATCACGATGGGGACTGACCTCGGTGTCAGATGGTGAGCGCACCCGAACCTGCCATCTACGTGGGCCAGGTGCGTCACCGGCGCACGAAACCCAAAGCGCATGCGTTCACCTACCCGCTGTTCATGGCCTTCCTGGATGTGGACCGCATCCCGGAGCTGTGCCAGGTGTCCCCCTTCCTCAGCTACGGCCATTGGAATTGGGCGGCCTTCCATGAGGAGGACCAGCTCGGGGATCCAGCGCTCCCCTTGCGAGAGCGCTTGCGCCAGGATGCGGAAGCCAAGGGCCACCAACTACCTGACGGCCCCATCTACCTGCTGACCCACCTGCGGTACCTGGGCATCTGTTTCAATCCTGTCAGCTACTTCTACTGCTATGACTTAGCCGGGAGGCTGGCGCTGATCATGGCCCAGGTCACCAACACGCCCTGGCGGGAGCGGCACACCTACTGGCTGCCGGTGGGGCAGGGGCATCAGGGGCCGGGCGGGGTCAGCTTCGACGTGCCCAAAGCCTTTCATGTCAGTCCTTTCATGCCCATGGACTGTCGTTACCGTTGGGCCTTCACTCCCCCGGGCGAGACGCTGAAGGTGCATGTGGTCGAATTCGAACGTCTAGATTTATTTTTCGACGTATCTTTGAATCTCCAGAGATATTCCTGGACGTCGGGCATCGTAAGGAGAACCCTCATCCAGTTTCCATGGATGACCCTCAAGGTGCTCACGGCCATTCACTGGGAGGCTTTCTGGCTATGGATCAAGCGCGTGCCGGTGTTCACCCATCCCGGTCCTTCGACACCCCCCACATCACCGACCCTTCCCCCTCCCTCGCCCAGCGGCTCTTGATGAGGGCTTTGTCTGGGATCCAGGCCGGTCGCCTGGATCTGGAGGTAGATGGGCGGGTTCAGGTCTTCGGCGATCCGGACGCGGACCTGCATGCCCGGGTGCGTATCCGCGACGTTCGGGCTTTCCGGGCCGGTCTGGTCCACGGGGAGGTTGGGCTGGGTGAAGCCTTCATGGCGGGCTGGTGGGAGGCGGACGATCTGGTGTCCGTGGTTCGCATCGCGGTGCGCAACATGGCCGCCTTCGATC
>JANXYT010000313.1 GCA_025355915.1 Holophagaceae bacterium | reverse complement strand
GGCCCAGTCCGAAGCGCATGCGGTGCAGTTCGTCCACGATCTCCCAATCCGTGGATCCGCAGCAACGACCCAGTTCTTCTGCTGTGGGCGCGGTCCCCCAGAGTGCGCCCAAGGCCTCGCGCAGCAGCACGAACCCGGAGCTGAAATGCCCCAGGGTCCCGTCGAGGTCAAAGCAGATCGGCACGGGAACACTCCACCTTTGGCCCAGGATCGGTCTGGTCCAGGATCGCACGCGATGGCATTCTGGAAAGGAAGGTGGTTGCCCGTGTCTCGCTTGCCCGTGTCTCGCTTGATTGTCCCGTTTCTTCTGGTCCTCTCGCTTCCCGCCTGCGCCGAGGAAGGGCTTCGGTACCGGATGCAGGCGTGGATGCGCGGCGAATCGCAGCCGATGGAGACGCGGTTCAGCCTTCACTCGACCACAGGAACCAGGAGCCATAACAAGGTGCAGAAGCCCCGCATGGGCGGCTGGCGCCTGGAGGCTGAGCGCACCCAGGGGACACCCTATGCTCAGGCCATGCTGCTGGGCCGGGCGGAGCGGCTCCTCTACCTGGCGGGCCCGGCTCCGCAGACCCGGCCCGAACCGATCCGCCTGCGCTTTGGCTCCCGCAGCCTCGCGGTGTGGAGCCTGGAGATCCCGAAGGGGCTTCATGCCTCCATCGTGCTGGTGGAAATCGCCCCAAAACTGCTCGCGCTGTGTGACTTCAGCGCCCGGTTCGAGCAGGGGGATATCGCCCGTCTGGAACTGCACCTGGAAGGCTTGGGGAACACAGCCGGACTGGCCCCCGCCGAGGCCGGCACCACCCTCATCAGCACCCTCCAGTCGTTTGCGCGGGAGGCACAAATTGAGGTGCCTTCGGGGATCACGGTCCAGTAAGGCTACAAGACCGAAAGGGACGTCGTCTTCTTCGTCTGGGACGAGGCGCCGAAACCGGCGTTGCGATCCTCGCTGGTGGCACGGGTCACCACCAGGCGGTTGCCCACCCTGATGAACTGGAGTTCCTGGGTGGTGCCACCCTCGAAGCGGATGAACATGCGGCTGCCCTTGTAGGCCACGCTGCTGGAGAAGGCCAGGGGAAGGCCATCGGCCCCGATCCACACCTTGGCATCCACGTTCAGTTCCTTGAGATACTTCCGCTGACTCTCGGGAATTTTAGGGGTGAGCTTCAGGACCAGGAGCTTCGCCGGACGGCCCTGCCAGGGTTCGGCCTTCTCCTCCTGGACCTGGGCCTGGGCGAGGTTCCGCAGCAGGGCCTCGGCGTGATTCAGGGATTCGGAAGCCTCCAGGGGGTCGACGTTCCGGAGGGCCGTGCGGGTGGGGGTGGGGCGGTCGGGTTCCCGCTCCAGGGCGGCCAATTCCCGTTCGGCCTGTTGCAGGGTGGCCCTGGCCCAGGTGACCTTCAGGCCCTGGGGACCGTCTTCGACTTGGGCGGAGATCTTCCCTTGAGACACGATGGGCTTCTTGTCATCCGTGATCTGGCGCCAGAAGCTGTGGTCCAGCCTGGCCTTCACGGGCTCGGCACCCTGAAGCTTCTGCAGGGCCGTCCTCAGGTCGTCGAGGCCATTGGCGGAAAGAGTCAAAGCGATGAATGGCAAGAGGATGGACCTACGCATGGCGACTCCGGGGCGGATCCTGGCAATGCGGAAGCTACGGGTTCCGGTCCCCGAAGGTTATCCTGAAGGGTCGGAGGGTTCATGCCGTTCAGGGACGAATGCGGGGTGTTCGGAATCTGCCATCAGGTGGAGGCCTCCCGCCAGACCTACCTGGGCCTCTATGCCCTCCAGCACCGGGGCCAGGAGGCGGCTGGCATCTGCTCTGGCGACGAAAAGGGCCTCCATCTGCACAAGGCCCTTGGTTATGTGGCGGACGTGTTCTCCGAGGCCGTGCTGGATGATCTGCCCGGCGACGTGGCCATCGGCCATACCCGGTATTCCACCACCGGCGGCAACGTGGCCTCGGCGGCCCATCCCTTCCTCATCCACGGGCGTTTCGGCCAGGTGGCCCTCTGCCACAACGGGAACCTCACCAATACCGAGGAGTTGCGTGCCCGCCTCATCGCCGACGGCCATACCTTCACCAGCCCCTCCGATAGCGAAGTGCTGCTGGCCCTCATCAACCGTGCCCCGGCGGATTCGCTGGAGGATGCCGTGGTCGCGGCCCTGCGCGAGGCCAAGGGCGCCTACTCGCTGCTGATCCTCACGGAGGACGCCCTCATCGCGGCCCGGGATCCGCGGGGCTTCCGGCCCCTGGCCATGGGGCAGATGAACGGCACCACGGTGTTCAGCTCCGAAACCTGCGCCTTCGATCTGGTGGGCGCCCACTATGAGCGCGACGTGGAACCGGGCGAAATGGTGGTGGTGTCGCGTGGGGGCGGAGCAACCCGATCACGGTTTCCGTTGCCGAAGGTGCAGCCCAAGCCCTGCGTCTTCGAACACATCTATTTCGCCCGGCCGGATTCCCTGGTCTACGGCCAGAGCGTCATGGTGGCCCGGCGGGAGATGGGGCGCCGCCTGGCGCTGCATCATCCCGTGGAGGCGGATCTCGTGGTGCCCGTGCCCGATAGCGGCGTCAGCGCCGCCCTGGGCTACTCCGAGCAATCCGGCATCCCCTTCGATTTCGGCATCATCCGCAACCACTACGTGGGCCGTACCTTCATCGAACCCAGGCAGACCATCCGCAGCTTCGGGGTGAAGGTGAAGCTGAACCCCGTGCGTCACCTGCTGGCGGGCAAGCGCGTGGTCTTGGTGGACGACAGCATCGTGCGCGGCACCACCAGCAAGAAGATCGTGCAGATGGTGCGCGAGGCCGGCGCCAAGGAAGTGCACATGCGCATCTCCTGCCCCCCCACCACGCACTCCTGCTTCTATGGCATCGACACGCCCAAGCGGGAGCACCTCATCGCCTCCTACATGTCCCTCGACGAGATCACGGCGTTCGTGGGGGCCGATACGCTGAGCTACCTCGACCTGAAGGATCTCGAGGGCTGCATGGGCGACGTGGATGGCCAGGGCTTCTGTTACGCCTGCTTCACGGGGGACTATTCCGTGCCTCCCCCTCCCGGGTCATGAGTACTGGCGCTGCGGGTCCGGAGCAGGCCCGCTTCGAGGATGGCTTGCGCTTCCTCGCGGCGGCCCTGGCCCTGGAGGTGGACCATCGGAACAGTGCGGCCATCGTCAGCGCCGCCTGCGATGCCATCCAGTGTTTCCTGGTGGCCTTCGAGGTGGCCGCGCAGCGTCATCTGCCGGACCCCGAGGGTGAAACTGTCCGGCTGCGGGGTCAGCTCGAGGCCCTGCTTACCCCTCGGCAGTCCCCCGAGCAGGCCGCCCGCCACGCCCTTGACGCAGCCCTGCTGGCCCGGAACCAGGCTGCGCGCCTGTTGCCGAGGCTGATCGGCTAGAACCCCACTCGCCCCAGGGGCACATTCTGCGGCACGGGGTTCCCGCCAAAGCGGTCCACGGGCAGGGTGGCCGAAGCCCAGCTGGCGGCGGGGGCCGCCGCGCCTCGGTGGTGCCAGAACCGGTGGAGATCCGCCCGGAACCACACCAGGAACTCCTGGAAGGCCACCTGGCGCAGCTCGTCCCGGGTGAGCTCCCCCACCACCTCCACCACGGCCGAGGCTGATTCCATCGGCACCCTGAAGGTTTTCCAGGGCTTCGAAC
>JANXYT010000302.1 GCA_025355915.1 Holophagaceae bacterium | reverse complement strand
GGCAGGTGCAGTCGGGGCAGCTGTTGCTGGCCGTCTCCGAACAGAGGTCCGCGAAGGTGACCTTCTCCATGAAGGCGGAGATGTGATCGGACAGCCGGTTCCAGAGCAGCTTGCTCATGCGCTCATCGGCCAGCAGGGCCTTGTTCGCGGCCTTCGGATCTTCCTTGGCGGCGGCGTAGAAACTGCTATCCGTGAGGCGCAGCACTTCGCCCACGCTCACCTGATCACAGGGCCGCGTGAGGATGTAGCCGCCCTTGGGACCACGCACACTGGCGACGACGCCCGCCTTCTTGAGCTTGTTGAAGATCTGTTCCAGGAAGGGCAGGGAGAGTTTCTGGCGCTCGGCGATGACATGCAGGGGCACCGGCTGGCCGTGGCTGTGGTGGGCCAGGTCGAACAGGGCCTGCATGCTGTACCTGCCTCGGGCCGAGATCTTCACAGATGCTTCTCCAGTCTCCAGACTAGTATTCCTGAGTGAATGAGTCAAGTTTATCCCCTGGCTACACTGGAGCCCGGAGCTCCTCATGAAAGCGACCCTTCTGGCCTTCGGAACCTTGGGCTTGCTGGCCCAGCCGCCTGTTGTCGTCCTGGCCGAGCCATCGGGGACGCTTCCGGCGGGACCGGTTGCGGACGCTCGCGACCATCAACCCATGTTGATGGGTGAAACGACTGCGAAGGCCATCCTGGCGCACCGGGCCATTTTCCGCGACAACCTCCCCAAGGTGAAGCTATCCGACAGCCTGAAGGCTCGCTGGCAGGCCGTGCGTCAGCCCTTCACGCTGGTGGCGGTGTTCGGGTCCTGGTGCGGCGACAGCCACCACCAGCTGCCGGATCTGCTGGCTTTGGAGGCGGAGCCCAACCCCTTCATCGAGGTGCACTACCTGGGCGTTAACCGGGACAAGGCTCTTGCTTCGGGCGCCTGGCCCAAGGGCTGCCCTCCACAGAAGGTGATTCGGGTGCCGACGTTCTACCTCTTCGCCCCCCAGCCGGGCGGGGGGCAGAAGCTGGTGGGTTCGGTGGTGGAGACCCCGCCCCGGGAGGGGCAGACCATGGCGGAGGCGCTGGTGGAGTTGGTGGAAGCGGGAGGGAAGGACACTTCCCGCTGAACCGGTACTCACAGCCATGCCATTCGTGCCGATGAAGGAGCCATCATGCGATGGCATCCTCTCCTTCTGGCGCTCAGCTTGGTCTCCTGCCTTCAGGCAGGGGAAACGATCCGTGTGGGCGTGAAGGAATGGACTACGCTGAATCCACTTCTGATCGCCCAGAGCACGGATAACGAGGCCCTGGATCTGGTCTTCGATCGTCTCGTGACCATTGATGCCAAGGGGGATTACCTTCCGGAACTGCTGGAATCCTGGACCATCCTCAAGGGGGGGCGGGAAGTGGTCCTGAAGCTTCGACCCGGAATGACCTGGCAGGATGGTCATCCCATCGAGGCCGAGGATGTAGTGTTCACTTGGAAATCCCTGCGCCTACCCAGGGTGCGAATCCTCGGGGATACCGTCGCCGGAGTGACAAGTTTCGACAGTCTGACGGCAGAGGGTCCTCTTACCGTACGCATTCGGCTGAAACGCCCCCGGGGGAACCTGCTTTTCGACCTCTACAACTTCATCCCCGTGCCAAGACACCTTTATCAAGTGGGAACGAAGCCAGCGGATGCGCCGATCAACTTCCTCCCGGTTGGTTCCGGCCCCTATCGGGTGATTGACAAGGCCACCAAATCACGAGTGGTCCTTGAGAAGTGGAAGGGCTATCGAGGCGTTCATCCGGGGCAGGCCGCCGCTTTCGAACTGTGGGACACCTCGGAGGAAAAGGCCCTCCTCTCGGATTTCCAAGACGAGCGGGTCCACTATTCCAGTGTCCCTGCACTCCAGTACTACCTGGTGCGCAAGGGTGCTCAAGGCAGAGGCCTGGTGCAAGCCGTGTCGGTGCCTCAGGCGGCCTTCCAGGCCTACTACCTGAACTGCGACCCCAAGCGCAGCCTGCTCGGCGATGTGGCGATCCGGCAGGCTCTCGCCGAGTTGGTGCCTTGGCAACGTTTTTCCCGGGCTCGCAGGTTCTTCCCTGACCAACTTGCCACGAGCTTCTGGCCGCCGCAGAGCTGGGCCCACGATCCGGACCCGCGCCCGCTGCCGCAGATGGAGCGGGCCTCAGTGCTGCTGGAGGCCGCCGGGTGGAAATCAGGCCCGGAAGGCATACGCCAGGATGCGAAAGGGCGCCGATTGATCCTGGTGGCCTACCAGGTGCCACCCCCCGTCGGTCCAAACACGGCCGCCCTGCTGGCCATCCAGGCCGCCCGGGTGGGCATACGGATCGAGGTGAGGAACGCTCCGTTCTCCACTGTGGTGGACAAATCCGTGAACCACGATGGGGATTTGTGGGCTTATGGCTGGAGTCTGGCCTTGGACCCGGATGTGGATAGTCCTCTCTTCACGCGGGAAGGGTATCTGACCAAGGCCAACGTCAGCAGCTACCTGAACCCCGAGATGGACCGCCTGTTCGACGAGGGGCGCCACACCCTCGATCCCGATGCCCGCAAGGGGATCTACCTTCGGATCTCAGAGCTCATCGATCGTGACAGACCCATCATTCCAATCAATTACATTCAAACCCGGATGCTGGTGCACCGTCGCCTGCATGGCGTCGTCTTCAATTCGCTGGGCCAGAACTTCGGCTTCTGGCCTGGACGGCGCGGATGGGTGCTGGTTCCCTGAGCCGGTTCAGAGGCGGTCGAAGCGGATGACCTCCACCTTGCCGGGCTTGCTTTTCTGAGGGGCATCTTCGCGCTCCGATTCGCGCGGGTGGCGGGGCTCTCGTTCGGGTTTGGATGCGCGTTCGGCTTTGGCTTCGCGGTCGGGTCTCGTTTCACGGTCGGGCCTCAGTTCACGGTCGCGATGGTGCCGGGATTCAGATCGATGGGGCTCGGTGGGAGCCTCTGACTTAGGCGTGGGCTTCGAGGCAGGGGAGGGGGCTGACGGCTGCCGCTCCCGGCCGGCCCAAACGGCCCCCACCTGCTTGATGCGGTCCACCAGCCGGGCGGGTTCCAGCACCTGGATGCCGTCCCCGAACTGCATGGCCCAGCGAGCGATGGCGCGGAGATCGGTGGCGGAAAAGCTGACCAGCGCCTGGCCGTCGCCCTGCTCCTCGAGCTTGAAGTGCGGGAAGGAGGGCGGCGCCTGCTTCACGGCGAAGACCCACTGCTTGAGCAGGGTGGCCTTCACGGCGATGGGTTCGCCCCCCAGCCAGCCACCGATCAGGTTGGCGGGTGTGCCTTCGGGGTAGGGGCCCTGGGCGGCTCGGCCCACGCCCTCTACGGGGTTCACTTCGGCCAGCAGGTCCACGCAGTGGTGGCGTTCGGCGTTGTAGCGGCGATCCCAGCCCCAGACATACCAGGCCAGGCTGAGGGCGTCGAAAGTGAGGTGGCGAGGCTCGAAAGTGCGCGGAGCGTTGGCATCGGCATCCGCGAAGATGAACTCCACGGCGCGGCCTTCACAGATCGCCGTGAGGATGGCTTCGGCTAAGGGCGTCAGGACGGGTTTGACCGCTGCCTTCTTCACGATGGGCTCCGGCTCCGGGACGACTGGAACTGGGACGACTGGGACGCTGGCTTCGGGTGGGGCCTCGACGCGCTCGACGGCCTCGAGGGCCTTGGCAGCCTTGGCTTTCGCTGGTGCCTTGGCGGCGGCCTTGGTCTTGGGCGCTGCGGCTTCGGCCTTCTTGGCGACGGCCTTCTTCACTGGCTCGGCTTTGGCTTTCGTGGCGGGTTTCTCGCCCTCCCCGATGGCGGTCACAGGCTTCTTGCGGGGGATCTTGGTCACGGCCATGGCTGGGAACTCCTGGCTCATCATCCACCCATTTCCAGGGGGCGGTCCACCGCACAATTCAATGGCACGATCCCGGGTCATCGCGGCCACGCTGGATTCATGGAACATCGCAACCTCCGCTTTGCCGCCGTCATGGCGCTCCACACCTTCGTCTCGGCTGGGACCTTCCTCCTGGGCAAGGCGGCTGCGGACGCGATTCCGACCCTGGCGCTCGGGCTGTTCCGGTTCCTCATCGCGGGGGCGGGTTTCCTTCTGCTGGCGCGGATCCGGGGCCTGGAACTCTGGCTCGTGGCCAGGGCCGAATGGCGAGCCTACCTCTGGGCGGGCTTCCTGGGTGTGGCTGTGAACCAGATCGCCTTCCTGGGGGGGCTGGCCTACACGCTGCCCTCTCATGCAGCGCTTCTGTATGCGTTGACCCCCACAGTGGTGCTGCTGCTGGCCTGGGCGCGGGGGCAGGAGAAACCGGGACCGCGAAAACTGGGGGGACTGGTTCTGGCCTTTTCGGGGGTTGTGGTGGTGCTTTCCGACCGGGCCGGGGGACCGCTTCCGCCCCGGTGGATCCTGGGCGACCTCATGATTCTGGTGGCCGTGGTCGCCTGGGCGGGCTACACGGTGATGAGCCGGCCCCTGGTGCAGAAGCACGGGGCACAGCGGGCCACCACACTCTCTATCCTATTCGGCCTCGCGATCTTCGCGCCCTTGGGTCTCTTCGGCTTGCCGAAGCTCGTGGTGTCAGCCGTCCCGACCATGGCCTGGATGGGTCTGGTGTATCTGGGGCTGATGACCAGCGTGGTGTCCTACCTGCTGTGGTTCCACGCCCTGGCCATGAAGGAGCCCAGCCGGGTGGCCATTGCCACCAACGGCCAACCCGTGGCCACGGCACTGCTGGCCTGGATCTTCTACGGACAGGCCATCACACCGGCCTTTGCTGTGGGTGCGGTGCTGGTCCTGGCCGGAGTCCTGCTCACGCAATTGTGATGGCTGTCAGCTGTCGGCCATCAGCCATCAGCTGACGGAGGTCCGCTCCTGGGGTGCATCTGATCGTAGAGCGTGCGGAGCCGGGCCTGATGGACGTGGGTGTAGATCTGCGTCGTGCTGATGTCGGCGTGGCCGAGCATGGCCTGGACGGAGCGGAGATCAGCCCCGTGATCCAGGAGATGGGTGGCGAACGCATGCCGGAGCACGTGGGGGCTGACCGCCTCGGCGCGGAGGCCCGCCACCCGGGCGTAGCCCTTCAACAGGCGCCAAAGGTGCTGGCGGCTGAGGCCTTCGCCGCGCTGTCCCAGGAACAGTTCGCCGCCTTTGGGCTTGAAGCCTGGACGCAGCACCAGCCAGGCGCGCATCCAATGTTCGGCGCTGGCGCCGAACGGAATGAGCCGTTCCTTGCGCCCCTTCCCCATGACCTTGAGGAAGCCTTCGTCCAGGAAGACCGACAGGGCTGGAAGCCCCGTCAGTTCGGACACGCGGAGGCCGGATGCATAGAGGAGTTCCAGCCAGGCGCGGTCGCGGACGCCCAGCGGGGTGGCCGTATCCGGGGCGTTGAGCAGGGCTTCCACCTGGCTTTCACCCAGAGTGCGAGGCAGGATCCGCGGGGGTCTCGGCGGTTTCACCACGGCTTCGGGCCCCGCGCCACCGCCCCCTTCCATGCGCAGGAAGGTCAGGAAGGCGCGCAGGCTGGAACTCATCCGCGCGAGGCTGCGTGGCGCCTTGCCCTGAGCCTGCTGGGAGACGAGGAAGACCGTGAGGTGGTCGCGCGTGAGGGCCTCGGCGGTGATCTCCTGGCCGCAGGCCCAGGCCGCCAGATGGTTCAGGTCCGAGAGGTAGCTGGAAGACGTGTTCGCAGACAGGCCGCGCTCCACGGCGAGGTGCGTGCGGAATTCCACCAGGCTCGCCCCCCAGCCGAGGGGCCAGCCATGCTCGGGTTCTGCAAGGGTCCTGGGTCGGGGCATAGGACCATCCTGCACGGCTGGGGAAAGGGCGCAATCCATTCTGTTCAGCGCGGTTGGTGGTGGTTGCTTTACTCAGGGTTTGGAAATCCGGCCCCGGGTATGTTAGGGTTTCCAGGTTCGTTTGGAGGAGCCCACGATGGCCGATGTACGTAAGAAGGTTATTGCGATTATTGCCGAGCAGCTGGCCAAGCCCGAGGATTCCATCTCTGAGTCCAGCCACTTCGTGGACGATCTCGGTGCCGATAGCCTCGACACCGTCGAGATCATCATGGCCATCGAAGAGGCCTTCAGCCTCGAGATCCCTGAGAGTGAGCAGGAGAAGATCCGCACGGTGGGCGACGCCATCGCCTACATCGAGAAGCACGCAAAGGCTTGATCCTGCGCGATCGTGACGTGCTGCAGCGCCCCCCATGGCCCTGCGGCACGTTTGTTTTCCCGATCCTACCCGAGGTGAACCCATGAGCAGGACCGTCCAGCGCCGTCGCGTCGTCATCACCGGCATGGGAACCGTCAATCCCTGCGGCCTCACCGTGCCCGAGACCTGGGACAACCTGCTGGCCGGGAAGAGCGGCATCAGCACCATCGATCGGTTCGATGTGTCCGACTTTGCCTGCAAGATCGCCGGGCAGGTGAAAGGCTTCAACCCTGATCTGTTCATCGACAAGAAGGAACAGAAGAAGATGGACATCTTCATCCAATACGCCCTGGGCGCGGCCCATGAGGCCTGGGTGGATGCGGGCTTCGACCGGGTTCAACTCACCAAGGCCGAGCGGGAGATCTTCGGTGTCTACATCGGCAGCGGCATCGGCGGCCTCAGCACCATCTGGGACGAGGCCAATGGCTACCGCGGCCCCCGGCGCACCAGCCCCTTCTTCATCCCCAGCCTCATCATCAACCTGGCCAGCGGCCAGGCCAG
>JANXYT010000288.1 GCA_025355915.1 Holophagaceae bacterium | reverse complement strand
CCTTGGCCCCCAGCGCCGCGAATTCGTCGGGATGCACGTAGCGCTTCACCGGGAGCTGGTGGCGGGTGGGGCGCAGATACTGACCCAGCGTGAGGATGTCCACGCCCACACCCGCAAGGGCCTCGAAGGTGGTCATGAGCTCGGCCTCGCGTTCACCGAGGCCGAGCATCAAACCGCTCTTGGTGCGGAACCCGGACCCATACAAGGCTGTTCCCATTCCCTTCGCGTGCGCCAGCACGCGAAGGGTTCGGTCGAACCGTCCCGCGGGCCGGACCTCGGGGTAGAGGCTGGGCACGGTTTCGGTGTTGTGGTTGAACACGGCGGGACCGGCGGCCACCACGCGCGCCACGGCGTCCAGGTCACCCAGGAAATCCGGCACCAACACTTCTACGCCCACCCCAGGATTGCGGCGGCGGATGGCGAGGATGGTATCGGCGAAGTGGGCCGCACCGCCGTCCGGCAGATCGTCCCGGTTCACGGAGGTGAGCACGGCGAAGCGCAGGTTCAGGGCCGCCACGCGCTCGGCCGTCTCCGCGGGCTCATGGGCATCCAGGGCCCGGGGCTTGCCGCTCTGGATGCTGCAGAAGCCGCAGGCCCGGGTGCAGACCTCGCCCATGAGCAGGAAGGTGGCCGTACCGTGGGTGAAACAGTGGGTGCGGTTGGGGCAGCGGGCCTCCTCGCACACCGTGTGCAGGTGCGAATCCCGCAGATCCCTCTTCATGCCGTGCAGGTCGCCGAGCTTCACCCGCTCCCGGGTGATCCATGCGGGGAGGCGCGGGTGGCCCTCCAGCACTTCGCGGCCAACGCGCTTCGAGAAACGGGGCATCCAGACTCCTGATCCTTCAGGTTCCCCTAAGATGCAGGAATGTCCAAGCCACTATCGACGCTGCTGCGCCGCGAACAGGTTGCCTTCTTGATGCGAGACAAGCGTGCCTGGGGCGACCATCTGGACCGGGTGCGGGCGTTCCTGGGAGAGGGCCTACAGGCGGCGGATCCAGCCCGCCCGGTCCTGATTCTCGGGGCTGGGTCGGGCCTGGAGGTGCCCTGGGACCTGGCGCCCAGGGACACCACGGGCTGGGATGCGGATCCCTGGAGCCGAGGGTGGACCGCCCTGCGCCATCATCGCTGGGCCCCCTGGGTCTTTGACGACCTGACGGGCGGCCTGGCGGATCTGGAGGCCGCCGCACGGCGGGCGGTCGCGGAGCCCTGGTCGGGCCACCGCCGGGACCGGGACACCGCCGCGAAGCGCCTGGCGGGCCTGCTGCCTTCCCTCCACCCGGATCCGGCCCCCTTGCGCGCCTGGATCGCTGCGCGACGCCCGGGCACCATCCTCGTGGCCAATGTCCTGGGCCAATTCGGGGTGGTGGCGGAACGGTTGGTGGAAACCGCCTTTGGGGGGGCCCCCTGGCTTTCGGACCCCGAGCGGGTCGATCTCCTGGCCGAAGCCTTGGAAGCCTGGACGGGGCGCGCGGTCAGGGCCTTTCTCGGGGCGCTTCCTGCAAGCGGTTCGGACCTGTGGCTGGTGCATGATCGGGCTGTGGTGTTCAGCGGCGAGGCCCTGGACCTGGGACCCTGGGAGCATGACTGGGCCCGTCATCTGTGTTCCGAAGGTCCGTCTGTCGACGCCAGCGATGCGTTGGCGGGCGTGGACGTCCTGCCCATCCTGGCGAGGCATGGGTTGGAGGTCACCCGGAAGGAACGCTGGATCTGGCCCCTGGCACCCGGGCAGCGGCACCTCGTCGAAGCCCTCGCGCTCCGCCGGATGGGGTGATTTCCCTGTGGCGTTGGTCAACCCTTGTCCCCACAGCCTGCGGCAACGGCCATAATGGGTTCCTTTGGAGTGTGTCGGGTATGGTGGGGTTCGGCTGGGCTTTGGCGGCGGGTTTCATGGGCTCAGCCACGTTGGGAAGGAAGGTCGCGAGCCTGCATGGGCTGGGTCCAGCTTCGTGTCTTTGCTGGGTGGGTCTCGGGGCTGCCCTTTCCGGACCTTGGCTGATGGCCCGGTAACCTCAGGAACCCTCGACCATGGCCACCTTCCGAAGACTTCTCCTGGGCCGGCGCCTCGCCAGCGAGGAGAGCAATGAGACCCGGATCAGCAACCCCATCGCGCTGGCCGTATTCAGCTCGGATGCCCTCTCCTCCGTGGCCTATGGCACCCAGGAGATCATGGCGCCCCTCACGGCGGCCGTGGCCATCTTCGGCGCGGGTGTGCTGGGTTGGTCCTGGTGGGTGGCCCTGGGCATCGTGGGCCTGCTGCTGGTGCTGAACATCAGCTACCGCCAGACCATTCATGCCTACCCCACCGGCGGCGGCGCCTACCTCGTGGCGAAGGACAACCTGGGTGAGATGGCGGCGCAAACCGCGGGCGCATCCCTGCTCATCGACTACATCCTCACCGTAGCCGTGTCCATCTCTGCGGGCGTGTCCGCGGTCACCTCCGCCTTCCCGTCTCTGGAGGCCCATCGGGTGTTCCTGGCCTTGGCCATCATCGCCTTCATCGCGCTGATGAACCTGCGGGGCGTGAAGGAAAGTGGGCTGGTGTTCTCCGTACCGACCTATGGATTCGTGCTTTGCATTCTGGCGTTGCTGGCCAAGGGTTTCTGGAATGTGGCCATGGGACATGAGGCGGTCGTGAAAGTTGCCGTCCACCTGGACAGCACGAGCAAGCTGGCGGCGGTGTGGCTCTTCGCCCGGGCCTTTAGCGCCGGCTGCACGGCCTTGACGGGTGTAGAAGCCATCAGCAATGGTGTCACGGCCTTCAAGGAGCCCGTGGCGCACAACGCGGCCAAGACGATGACTTGGATGGTGGTGATCCTGGGGACCATGTTCCTTGGCATTACCTACCTCACGAACCACTACGGCCTCACCTATCATCCGGATGCCCCGGAAACCTTGTTGTCCCAGCTCACGCGTTCTATCCTCGGGGGCTCCGAACAGGGGTTCCGCAAAGTGGCCTACCTCACCACCACGGGCTTCACCATGGCCATCCTCGCCGTGGCAGCCAACACCGCCTATGCAGACTTTCCCCGCCTGGCGGCGCTGCATGCCCGGGACGGTTTCCTGCCGCGGCAGTTCACGAGCCAGGGGGACCGGCTGGTGTTCTCCAACGGCATCCTCATCCTGTCCGCCGCCGCTGGAGTCCTGGTGATCCTCTTCGGCGCGAAGGAAGACCATCTGATGCCGCTCTACGCAGTGGGCGTGTTCCTCGGTTTCACCATCAGCCAGACGGGCATGGTGCGGCGCTGGTTCCGGCTCAAGGGCAAGGGGTGGCACCTGAAAGCCTTGGTGAATGGCCTGGGCGCTGTGACCACCCTCGTCGTCATGCTGGTGATCGCCGTGACACGGTTCACTCATGGCGCCTGGATCGTCATCGTGCTGGTGCCGCTCATGGTCATGACCTTCTTCAACATCCACCGCCACTACATTCGCGTGAAATCGATCCTGGCTGGAAGCCGCGCGGATTTCTTCAGCCCGCGCAAGAACCGGGTGGTGGTGCTGGTTTCCGGCATTCACTCGGGCGTGGTCCAGTCGCTGAACTATGCCAAGCTCATTGCTGAGCGCGGCGATGTCGAGGCGATCACGGTGGACTTTCCCGATGAGCATGGCCGCGACAGCGCCGCTCTAGTGAGACTCCAGGCGGACTGGCCCCGGTACTGCGAAGGCATCCCCCTGCGCGCCCTGCGGAGTCCCTACCGGAAGATCGTGGAGCCCATCGTAGAAGAACTCGACCGCATGAGGCGAGCCGAGCCGGAGTACACCATCACCGTGATCCTTCCGGAATTCGTCACCGGGCACTGGTGGGCGAACATCTTGCACAACCAGACGGCCTTCCGCCTGAAGGGGACGCTGCTCATGAAACCCAAGACCGTGGTGATCTCGATCCCTTACCACTTGGAACCCCTGGTGGAGTAGCCTCCAGGTTGGAGCAGTGGAATGCAGAGCTTGAGACGGATCCTGCTGGGGCGGCGCCTGTCCAGCGACGAGATCCACCACAACAAGATCAGCAATCCCATCGCCCTGGCGGTGTTCAGTTCGGATGCGCTTTCCTCGGTGGCCTATGCCACCCAGGAGATCATGGCCTCGCTCTCGAGTTCCCTGCTCCAGGCGGCGGGAGCGGGAATCCTGGCCGGTGCGGCCGGCCACGCCCTTTTTGGATGGTCCATTCCCGTGGCACTGGGGATCGTCGGCCTGCTGCTGATCCTGGCCATCAGCTACCGGCAGACCATTCTGGCCTACCCAGGTGGGGGGGGCGCCTACATCGTGGCCATGGAGAACCTGGGGGACATCGCGGCCCTGACGGCGGGGGCCTCGCTGTTGATCGATTACATCCTGACGGTGGCGGTCTCAGCCTCCTCGGGAGTCGCCGCCATCACCGCTGCTGTGCCCGCGCTGGCAGGGCACAACGTGTCCCTGACCATCCTCTCCATCGGGTTCATCGCGGTCATGAACCTTCGCGGCCTGAAGGAAAGCGGTGGGCTCTTTGCCATCCCCACCTATGGTTTCGTGCTGAGCATCTTCCTGCTGATGGGGTACGGCGTGCTGAAGCTGGCGCTGGGGGGAGGCCCCACCCAGATCCAGGTCCAGCAGGCGGCACAGCAGGGCACCCACCTGGCCGGGCTATCGATGGTGTGGATCTTTATGCGGGCCTACAGTGCGGGTTGCACCGCCCTGACGGGAGTGGAGGCCATCAGTAACGGCACGACGGCCTTCCGTGATCCAGCGGGACCGAATGCCGCCAAGACCATGATCTGGATGGTGCTCCTGTTGGGGACCATGTTCCTGGGCATCACCCTGCTGGCCCACCGGTTTGGCGTGACCTATCAGCACAGCGTGGATCCTTCGGTCGTGTCCGAGACGCTGCTGTCGAAGCTGAACAAGGCCATCCTGGGCGATGTTAGCCACGGGCTTCCCAGGTTGATCTACTACGTGGTTCAGGGCTTCACCTTCGCCATCCTCGTGGTGGCGGCGAACACGGCTTTCGCGGACTTCCCCCGGTTGGCTGCCCTGCAGGCCCGGGACGGGTTCCTGCCCCGCCAGTTCGCCAGCCAGGGGGACCGGCTGGTTTTTTCCAACGGCATCCTGATGCTCTTCATATTCTCGGGGCTGCTGGTCTGGGGTTTTCACGCCAACACGGATGTGCTGCTCCCGCTCTATGCGGCAGGGGTATTCATGGGGTTCACCATCAGCCAGACGGGCATGGTGGCCCATTGGCGGAAGGTTCGCGGCCCCCACTGGCACGCCAAGGCGGCCATCAACGGGTTGGGGGCCATCACGGCCTTCGTCGTGCTGCTGGACATCGCCATCACCAAGTTCATTCATGGGGCCTGGGTGGTGATCCTCCTGGTGCCGGCGCTCGTGGTACTCCTCTTCAGCATCCGCCGCCACTACGTGAGCGTGAAGTGGAGGCTGGCCGCCAGCCGCATTGATGCCACCCTCCCAACCAAGCACCACGCCATCGTCCTGGTGAACGGCATCCATCGCGGGGTGGTCCAGTCGCTGCTGTATGCGCGGCTGATCGCGGGGGATCGCGTGGAAGCGCTGACGGTGGATTTGGGTTCGGATGGCTATCACGAAAGCCCGGCCATCGAGAAGCTGCGGGCCGACTGGACCATCTACGGGATGGGCATCCCCCTGCGCTGCTTGCCGAGTCCCTACCGGAAGATGGTGGAGCCGATCCTGGAGGCGGTGGATCGCATCCGGGCGGCGGAACCGGAGCTGGCGCTCACCGTCATCCTTCCGGAATTCGTCACGACCAAGTGGTGGCAGCAATTCCTGCACAACCAGAGCGCCTTTCGCATCAAGGCCCTGCTTCTGTTGAAGCCCGGGGTGATCGTGACCTCGGTGCCCATGCACCTGCCGCAGTAACCACCTTATCGGGGCATCCGTCAGCGCATCCGGGACGTGGGCCGCGCCAGCAGTTCCTGGCCGCTAAGCAGTTCGGCCAGGGTCTGGTGGCGCGGGCTCAGCACCATGCAGAGGAAGCTCAGCGGGAAGCAGGCCACCGAAAGCATGTGGACCAGGGAGAAGGTCATGCGGCGTTCGGGGGCGTTTTCGGGAAGGGTGGCTCCGAAGGTGCCCATCATGGGGGATTGCCCGGTGAGCACCAGGGGCGCCATGAAGAAGATCCAGGAGAGCGCGATCAGGTAGGGGATGACCAGGGGCCAGGCGCCCAGGAACAATCGGGCTGGAGTCACGCCCAGCACCCAGGCCGGCAACAGCAACGCCAATCCCTGGACCATGGCCAGCAGCAGCGCCTCGGAGGCCTCGACCTTGACGAGCGGCCAGAAGCTGGCGGCGGGTTCCTGGGTACCCAGGGCGGGCTGGACCGCGGCCGCAGTCGGCTTTCTGTGGGAGTCGGGTCGTTCCAGTTCGTCAGGGCTGATCTCCACGGCCACGGGTGCCACGCGACCCAAGGCTGGGGCGGTCAGGGTCCGGCTGGGCAGGTCAAAGGCCGCCTGGGCCAGGGCCGAGGCCTGGAAGAGCAGGGGGCGGCCCTGCCGGGGCGGTGCCAGCGCCAGGCCGCATTCGGGACATTCCGCCGCTAGGGGCGAAAGGCGGGTCTTGCAGCTGGGGCAGAGGCGGCGTACCGGGTTGACCATCGGCCTCCACTATCCGCCAGGGAGAAGATGCCTGTAAACAGCCGCGCCCCGGAGGTCCGGGGCGCAGAT
>JANXYT010000283.1 GCA_025355915.1 Holophagaceae bacterium | reverse complement strand
CCGATCTTCGATCTGGCCCGGGAATCCAGTGCCCCCACCGGAGCCGGCGATGAATGGAACCGTTCGCACATTCTCGCGCTCCTGGCCTTTCTCGGCGCCCTGATCCTGCTGGTCTACGGCGTCCTGAAATTCCACTGGTACCTGGAGGCCATCGCGGCCCTCTTCCTGGGCATGGGCATTCTCGTGGGCCTCATCGCCCGCCTGGGGCCCAGCGCCATCGCGAAGCACTTCGTCGCCGGAGCGAAGGACATGGTGGGCGTGGTGTTCATCGTGGCCTGCGCCCGGGCCCTGCTCGTCATTGCCAACGACGCCCGGATCCTGGATACCTTGCTGCTGTACGGGTCCACCGCCATCCGCGCGCTGCCCAGGGCCATGACCGCCCAGGTGATGTTCCTGGTCCAGTGCGGCATCAACTTCTTCATCCACTCCGGCACCTCCCAGGCCGCACTCACCATGCCGGTCATGGCACCCCTGTCGGACCTGGTGGGCATCACCCGCCAGACCTGCGTCTACAGCTTCGCCCTGTCCGAACTGATCAATCCGATCCTGCCCACCAGCGCCGTGACCATGGGCGTGCTGGGTGCGGCGAAGATCCCCTGGGAGCGGTGGGCCAAGTGGTTCCTGCCCCTCATGCTCATCCTGGTGGTCCTGGCCTTCCTGCTGCTGGTGCCCCCGACCCTGCTGTTCTACTGGGGGCCTGTCTGATAGGGGGGTTGGCGATATCCTCTGGGGATGACCACCCACCCCGACTACTGGAACCGCATCTACGAGGATGAGGGTCGGCCTGGCTGGGACATGGACGGCGCCACGCCGCTGGCGGCGGAGCTGCTGGAACTGGCCCTGCCCTTGGGTCTGCGTCCGGGTGGCGACCTGGTGGTGCCGGGCTGCGGCTACGGCCACGATGCCGCCGAACTGGAAGCCCGGGGGTTTTCGGTCACGGGCCTGGACTTTGCCCCGCTGGCCATCCAGGGCGCCCGGCAGCGCTATGGGGATCGCGTCGCCTGGTCCCAGGCGGACTGGTTCACGACCCAGCTCGGTCCCTGGGACGCCATCTTCGACCACACCTGTTTCGTGGCCATGGACCCACCCCGGCGTCCGGCCTATGTGGACGCCTGCGCCGCGCACCTGAAGCCCGGCGGGATCTGGATGGCGGGCCTCTTCCATGACGTGAACGGGCGGCCCGGGCCGCCCCATGCCATCCCCATGGCCGAGATGTGCACCCTCGCGGAGGCCCATTTCGACGTGCTGCACTTGGCGGAGACCTCCGCCAGCCACCCGCGCCGGGCGGGCCGGGAGTACTTACTGGTGGCACGGAAGCGCTGATCGGTGCCTCCAGCGCATTGGAGGCGAGGATTGCCGGGCGCCCTCGCGGCGGACTTGACCTAGAATGGGTTCAATCAACCCAATCCGGAGCGAACCATGCGCGTGAAGCCCGTCCTCTCGCTGCTTTGCCTGTCGGCCCTGGTCCTGTCCGCTCAGGACGTGATCCGCCTGGGCAACCTCAAATTCGCGCACTACGGCGCCGTGTCCTACATGAAGGAGATCGCTCCGAAGTACCGGCTCAAGATTGATGAGCGGATGTTCGCCAAGGGCATCGACATCAACCCAGCCATCGTGGCGGGCGAGATCGATGCCAGCGCTGCGGCTCTGGATGCTGCCATCGCGGGCCGTGCGGTGGGGGTTCCCATCTATGTGGTGGCGGGTTTCGCCCGGGGCGGCGCGCGCATCGTGGTGGGGACGAACTCCGGCATCAAGTCGCTGAAAGAGCTCAAGGGCAAGAAGGTGGGCGTGGCGCGGGGCGGCGCCCAGGAAGTGCTGCTGCTGGCGGAGCTGGCCAAGGTCGGCCTCACCTGGTCGGACAAGCCCGGCAAGGACGTGCTCGTGCTCTACCTGCCCTTCGCGGATCTCAACCAGGCCCTCATGGCGAAGAACATTGACGCCATGTGCCAGAGCGAGCCCTACAGCTCCCAGGCCATCAACCGGAAGTTCGGCCTGGAGCTGTTGAAACCCTACGACACGCCCATCGGCGAGCCCATCCGGGCCCTGGTCATCACGGAAAAGCTCTACAAGGAGCGCCGCGACGTGGCCCAGCGTTTCCTGCTCTGCTTCGTGGAGGCCACCAAGAAGTTCATTGACGAGCCCCAGACCGCGGAGAAATACGTTCGCGAGGTGATGTTCAAGAACCAGATCACCGCCGAGGACTACCAGGACGCCATCGGCAACTCGCCCTTCAGCTACGACATCACGGTGCAGCATGTGCAGATCACCACGGACCTGATGAGCAAGTACGGCGTAGGCAAGATGGCCAACCCACCCAAGGCCGGCGACTGGGTGAAGCTCGACCTTCTCACCGAAGCCAAGAAGCAGCACAAGGTCAAATAGGAATGAAAAAGCATCGACACGCCGCCTCCGGCATCCTCGTCCCGCTGGCGGCCTTGGCCTTCTGGCAGCTGCTGTCCTCCATGGGCTGGGTGAACGCCACCATCCTGCCCTCCCCCACGCAAGTGCTCATCAAGTGGTGGGCCTACCTGCGGCCCCTGGAGGTCTTCGATCCGGCCCAGGGTTCGTACCTGAAGTGGTGCTTCTCGGGCGAACTCATCCAGGATGCCCTCGGGAGCCTCTACCGGGTGCTGCTGGGCTTCTTCATCGGCA
Organism: Holophagaceae bacterium; assembly: GCA_025355915.1. Lineage (GTDB taxonomy): Bacteria > Acidobacteriota > Holophagae > Holophagales > Holophagaceae > Geothrix. The sequence goes on along the minus strand of JANXYT010000283.1, from coordinate 4,469 downwards.
CCGGACTGGCCCTGCCCCTGGGCATGGCCATGGGGTACAGCAAGCTGGTCTACGGCCTCTTCAACCCGCTTATCCAGGTGCTGCGCCCCATCCCGCCCATCGCCTACATCCCGCTCTCGATCCTCTGGTTCGGGCTGGGCAACCCGCCCGCCGTGTTCCTCATCAGCATCGGGGCCTTCTTCCCCGTGCTCATGAACACCGTGGCCGGGGTGCAGAACGTGGACAGCATCTACCTCCGCGTGGGCCGCAACCTGGGCGCTTCGCGCTTCACCCAGTTCACCCGGATCATCCTGCCTGCGGCCACCCCCTATATCTTCACCGGTGCGCGCATCGCCATGGGCACCGCCTTCATCGTGGTGATCGTCTCCGAGATGATCGCCGTGAACAACGGCCTGGGCTACCGCATCCTGGAAGCCCGCGAGTACCTCTGGTCCGACAAGATCATCGCGGGCATGTTCACCATCGGCCTGCTGGGCCTGGGCATCGATACCGTCATGAGCCGCCTCAGCTCGTACCTGTTGAAGTGGCACCGCGGCCTGGAGCAGGGATGAACGGCCCCGCCAGTCATATCTCCATCCGCGGCGTGCACCAGGTCTTCCAGAGCGGAGGCCAGGAGGTCTACGCCCTCAAGGCCATTGATCTGGAGATCACCCGCGGCGAGTTCGTCTGCCTGCTGGGTCCCTCAGGCTGCGGCAAATCCACCCTGCTGAACGCCGTGGCGGGCTTCAGCCTGCCGACTTCGGGCCTCATCACCGTCGACGGTACGACCATCACCACCCCTGGCCCGGATCGCGGCATGGTATTCCAGGAGTACGCGCTGTTCCCCTGGATGACCGTGGAGCAGAACATTGCCTTCGGCCTCCAGATCAAGGGCAAGGCCAAACCCGCCATCCAGGAGAAGGTGGGCAGTCTGCTTGACATGCTTCACCTCGAGGATTTCCGGGAGCGCTACCCCAAGGACCTGAGCGGCGGCATGCGCCAGCGCGTGGCCATCGCCCGGGTGCTGGCCATCGATTCGCCCATCCTGCTCATGGACGAGCCCTTCGGCGCCCTGGACGCCCTCACCCGGCGCAACCTGCAGGACGAGCTGCTGCGGCTGTGGACCGAACTGAAGAAGACCATCCTCTTCGTCACCCACAGCATTGAGGAAGCCCTCTACCTCGCCGACCGCACCGTGGTGATGACCTACCGCCCCGGCACCATCAAGCGCGACCTCCGCGTGGACCTGCCCCGCCCGCGCGATGTGGCCAGCCCCGGTTTCAACGCCCTGAAGAAGGAGCTGAGCCAGCTCCTCATGGAAGAGCAGAGCCGCCACAACCAGGACGAGTTCCGGGGCGCGGCGGTGGACTAGGGTCTGTTTTCAGTCTTCGGGGTTCAGGATTTTGATGTTCGGCTTTGAACCGCCGGTCGGCGGCAGGGGCAACTCAACCTCCCCGCGCCCCCGGGTGGCCAACGCCACGGCCAGGGTCCAGAAGGGCGCCAGGTTCAGGAAGGGAATCCCCTCCACGAGGAACGACGGGAGGAAGGCCCAGTGGAACCCCAGCATGGCCCACATCACGGCCATGGTGATCAGGTCCAGCCCGGCCCCCAGGAACCAGCCCACGGGCCCGGCTGCGTCCGCGGGAATCTGGATGGCGTCCACCGCCAGGGCGAGGGCCCAGGCCACGCGGATGCGGGTCTTGCTGAGGGGAGGTCTGGGGACCGGCGGGGGAATCATGCCAGAAGTCTACAGGAATGGAATTTCAGGCCGGGGCGTCCGATGAGGTCGTGAACAATTCGTTTTCGGGGAGGACCCATGGCCCATATCCAGTGGAAGGATCGCTACAACATCGGCTACAAGGACATCGACGCCCAGCACCGGGTGCTGCTGGACCTCCTCAACGAGCTCATCGACCTCATCGACGGCGGCGGGTCCCCCGAGGAGGTCTCGAGCATCTTCCAGCGCCTCTGCAGCTATGCCCTCACCCACTTCACCAATGAGGAACGCTACCTGAAGGCGGCGGGATACCCGGGCCTCGCCCAACAGGAATCCGAGCACGCCTCCTTCGTCCAGCAGCTCCTGGCCTTCGACCAGGCCTATGATCCGTCGGACCCGCGCCTGCTGGACGAAACCCAGTCCTTCCTCCGCAACTGGTACCTCGACCACATCCTCCGATCCGACATGGGCTATGTCCCCTTCGTGAAGCGGTACCGGCGCGAAGCCACCCCCCGGGCCGTGATCTTCGACTTCGGAAATGTCCTGTGCAGCTTCGATAACCGCCGGTTCCTGGCAGGCCTGTCCTCTTTGTGCGGGAAACCGGCCGAGGAGCTCAGGGTGAGCCTGTACCAGCAATCCACGCTCACCCAGGACTACGAGGCGGGACGGATCTGCTCCCGGGCCTTTCTCGATGGGGTGTCCGGCCTGTGCGGCACCGACCTTCCGGAGGACGCCTTCATCCGCGCCTATACGGACATCTTCACGCCCATCGAAGCCACCTTCGACCTGATCCGCAACCTGAAGCCAGGGTACAAGCTGGGCCTGCTCTCCAATACGAGCCCCTGGCACCTGGAACATGCCATCCAGACCACCGAGGTCTTCCCGCTCTTCGACAGCGTCACCCTGTCCTTCGAGGTGGGCGCCAGCAAGCCCGATCCCCGCCTCTTCGAGGATGCCCTGGCCAAGCTGGGCCTCCTGGCCGAGGAATGCATCTACGTGGACGACCAGCCCGCCTTCGCCCAGGCCGCCAACGACCACCTCATGCAGGGGCTCACCTACACCACACCCGCCGCCCTGCTGACCCAACTGCGCCAGCTGAAGATGGCGTTCTGATCACCGCCTCTGCTGCATCACCGCCCGTTCAGCGGCGCGCCTTCCCCGTGGCCCGCTCGATGCGGATACGCACCACCGCCGTGCGGAAGAGATCCTTGTCGATCTCGCGCTCGACCAGATCGGGATGCCCGATGGCGAATCGCAGGCCCAGGGCCCGGAGCGCCGCGCGCTTCTCTCCCTCGTCCGTGAGCAGCTCCGCCCGCCCGAAGATGATGACGCTGGCGTAGCGGGTGGCGAGTTCCAGGGGAAGGGTCTCCGCCTGGGTGACCGCGCAGTAGGAGACTTTGGGGTTGAAGGCCAGGTTGGCGAGTTTGTGGCCCACGGTGGCGCAGTGGAGGATCAGGGCCCCGCCCACCACCGCATGGTTCATGGGCACAGCATAGGGCCAGCCCTCAGCATCCACCGTGGCCAGCACGCCCCATTCCGCTTCCTGGAGCAGGTGCAGGGTTTCCGCCCCATCCAGGGCGCGGTCCTTCCGGCGAATGGGGCGATTCGGTGCGCTCATGCCCGCTTCCCTGCGATCCAATTGAGGGCCTCCAGGGGGGTCATGCGGTTCAGGTCCAGGGCCTCCAGTTCGGCCCTCAGGCTGTCAGGCTCCACCTCGAACAATGGCAGGGCCGGTTGACTCGGCATGGGCGCCCGGGGCGGCGCTTCGGGGGTCTGGGCCAGCAGGCGCTGGGCCTTCTGGATGACGGATTTCGGCAGGCCCGCCAGGCGGGCCACCTGGATGCCGTAGCTGCGGTCGGCGGGGCCGGGCGCCACCCGGTGCAGGAAGTGCAGCTGTTCCTCCCACTCCTGCACCTCCACGTGCAGGTTCTGGATGCGGCTATCATCCGCCAGCTTGGTCATCTCGAAGTAGTGCGTGGCGAAGAGGGTCCGGGGCGCGCCTCCCTTCAAATCGCGAAGAAACAAGGCGATGGCCTCCGCCAGGGCCAGACCGTCCCGGGTGGACGTGCCGCGCCCGATCTCATCGAGGATCACCAGGCTGGCGGCCGTCGTCTGATTGAGGATCCGGGCCGTCTCCGTCATCTCCACCATGAAGGTGGATTGCCCCTTGGCCAGCTGGTCCGAGGCGCCGATGCGCGTGAAGATGCGGTCCACCAGGCCAAAGCGCATGAGCTCGGCGGGCACGAAGGAACCGCTCTGGGCCAGCACCACCAGCAGGGCCGTTGTGCGCAGGAAGGTGGATTTGCCGCCCATGTTGGGGCCCGTCACCACGGCCATGGGCTGGGCGGCGGTGAACTGCAGGTCGTTCGGAATGCACTCCCGGGCCAGCCGCGCTTCCAGCATGGGATGGCGGGCCGCCGCCAGCACCAGCTCGCGCTCCTCGCCCAGCTCGGGCCGGGTCCAGCCCGAGAGCCGCGCCCGCTCCGCCAGGGCCGCCAGCACATCGAGCGAGGCCACCGCCCGGGCCAGCCGCGTGAGGTCGGCCCGGTGCTCCAGCACCAGGGCCAGCAGGCGCTGGAACTGAGTGGCCTCCAGCCGGGCCTGGTCGCTTTCGGCGCTCAACAGCTTCTGTTCGAAGGCCACCAGCTTTTCGGTGGTGAAGCGCTCGGCATTGGCCAGCGTCTGCTTGCGCAGGAAGTGCGCCGGGACGGCGCCCAGGTTGGATTTGGTGATCTCGAAGTAGTAGCCGAAAACCCTGTTGTATTTGATCTTC
>JANXYT010000242.1 GCA_025355915.1 Holophagaceae bacterium | reverse complement strand
TGTTCGTCACGGATGACGGGGCGGAAACGGATCTGGACCTGGGCCACTACGAGCGGTTCACCTCGGTGCCCACCACGCAAAACCACACCATCACCACCGGGCGCATCTACAACACGGTGATCCAGAAGGAGCGTCGCGGCGATTACCTGGGCAAGACCGTACAGGTGATCCCCCACATCACGGACGAGATCAAGGGCGTGATGAAGAAGGTCGCCAAGGACATGGACGTGGTGATCGTGGAGATCGGCGGCACCGTCGGCGATATCGAAAGCCAGCCCTTCATCGAGGCCATCCGCCAGTTCAAGCTCGAAGCGGGCATGGATTCCCAGATGAAGGCCAACGCCATCAACATGCACCTCACCTACGTGCCCTACATCAAGACCGCCGGCGAGTTGAAGTCCAAGCCCACCCAACACAGCGTGAAGGAGCTGAGGGCCCTGGGCATTCAGCCCGATGTGCTGCTCTGCCGCGCCGACGTGGACATCCCCCGGGATCTCAAGGACAAGATCGCGCTGTTCTGCTCAGTCACGCAGGACGCCGTGTTCAGTGGCCGGGATGCGCATTCCATCTATGAGGTGCCCCTGAACCTGCACCTCGAGGGACTCGATACCAAGGTGGCGGCCCTGCTCGGGCTCGGAGAGAAGCAGCCGGATCTCGGTGCCTGGGAGAACCTGCTGCACCGCATCCGCAACCCCAAGGGCAGCGTGCGCATCGGCGTGGTGGGCAAGTATGTGGAGTTCAAGGAGAGCTACAAGAGCCTCATCGAAGCATTGAGCCATGCGGGTTACGGCCTGGAAACCCACGTGGACCTCAAGTGGATCGAGGCCGAGGATCTGGAGAACCAGGATCCAGCGGCTTTCCTCCAGGATTGCCATGGCATCCTGGTGCCCGGCGGCTTCGGCGTGCGCGGCACCCGCGGCATGATCAAATCGATCCAGTACGCCCGGGAGCAGCGCATCCCCTTCTTCGGGATCTGCCTCGGCATGCAGATGGCATCGGTGGAGTTTGCCCGGAATGTGGTGGGGCTCGAGGGAGCCGATTCCACCGAGTTCGACGACGCGCCAAAGCACCGCGTGATCTTCAAGCTGCGTGAGCTGGTGGATGTGGAAGACCTGGGCGGCACCATGCGCCTGGGCGCCTACCCCTGCCGCCTCGTGCCGGAAAGCCAAGCCGCCAAGGCCTACGGAAAAACCGAGATCAGTGAACGCCACCGCCACCGCTACGAGTTCAACCACGAGTACCGAAAGGCCCTGGAGGACCAGGGCCTGCTGTTCACGGGCATGAGTCCCGATGGGGTCTTCGTGGAGATCGTGGAGCTGAAGGATCACCCCTACTTCCTGGCTTGCCAGTTCCACCCCGAGTTCAAGAGCCGCCCCCTGAACCCGCACCCGCTGTTCACGGCGTTCGTGAAGGCGAGCGCCGCCAGCCGCAGCTGATCTTCCAGCCACGAGTCCCGGTTGTCACGACAGGGGGTGAACCGCTGTCACGACGGAGTCTGCAAGGAATCAGAAAGGTGGGCGCTGCTACGAGGGAAGTGCCATCGAGATGATCAACGGGTCATCAAAGAAGCATCGTAATACGACCCAAGAGTCATTTTTGGTCTTGCACCTAAAGACGATCTAAATATCATTTATTAGAACCGGCTCTTCCCCGGATGGACCGGCACCCCAGTTCATTGCCAACGACGACCGAGGAGGGAACATGCAACTTTCGGGCTTGCGCTACGGTTCCAAGCTGCTGGACCTGGTTGAATTTCCGGTGGCGGAGTTCATCGATGGTTCCGCCACGAACCCGGAGATCCAGCAGTTCCTTGAGAAGCATCGGAAGCTGGTGGTGAAACCCGCCTTCTACGGGGGGGTCGGCAAGAAGGGAAAGGCCGGATTGGTGCGTATCGTGAGCACTTTGCAGGAGGCCCTGCAGGCCAAGCGCGAGCTGTTCTTCGCCCAGCACATCTATGGGAACAAGACGGTCACGGCCAATGGCGTGACCATGGAGGCCTTTGTTCCCTCGGATCTAGAGGTCTACTTCAGCATCTCCAGTTCCAGTGAATACCGCGGCCCGGTATTCACCATCACGCCCTGGGGCGGGGTGGACATTGAGACCCTGCCGCCCGATAAGAAGGCGGTCGTGGAGATCGACCCGTTCATCGGCATCAACGCCTTCGAGATCACCAACGCCCTCACAGATACCGGCTGTCCCGAACCCTTCATCTCCGCCCTGGTCCAGCATCTGCCGAAGCTGTGGGAACTCTATGATGGCTACGGCCTCACGACCATCGAACTGAACCCCATCCGGGTCATGCGGAAGGGCAATCAGATCCTGCCCGTGGCCTGCGATGTGAAGGCGAGCTTCGACCAGGACAATCCGGCCTGGAAGCGTATCGGGCTTCCGGATGTTCTCTTCCAGACCGAGACCACGCCCTTCGAGGCGGACATCAACGAATTGCGCACCTACCAGGGACAAAGCGATGTGCTGGAGATGAACCCGACCGGGAGCATCATCCCGTTCATGTTTGGCGGTGGCGCCAACAGCGCGGCCACGGAGACCCTCGGCGAGGCCGCCATCTTCTCGTCGGATTTCGGCGGTAACCCGCCCTACGAAAAGATCTACGAGATCAGCCGCATCGCCTTCGAACATTGGTACGACCAGGCCAGCATGCTGCTGCTCATCGGTGGCAAGGCCAACAACACGGATATCTACGTCACCTTCAAGGGCGTCTTCGATGCCCTGCGGGACCATGTCTCCAAGGCCGGCTGGAAGCCGCTGTACGTGGTGATCGGGCGGGGCGGGCCGAACGTCGTGAAGGGCATGTTCTACGCGAAGGACATCCTCGACCGGCTGGGCTTCCCCTACAAGGTGTTCGGCCACGACACCTCGATGATCCTCACGCTGGAGTATGCGAAGCGGATCGACGAGTGGTGGCGCGCCGAAGGCGCCAGCGCTTTCCAGAAACAGGTTGAAACGCAGGTCCGGGCCTAGGAGATCATGATGCGGCGACTGAAGACGAAACCTTTCCCCTACTACGTCGGCCTGCATTCCCTGGAAGAGCTTGTCACCCGGGACCACCGTGTCTGCGTCATGAACATCCTGGGCAGCGAGAGCCGCAAGGTGACGCCTGTCTCCCACGAATACAGCGGCGGAAACATCGTGGCCGGGGTGCAGTACGGACGCCGGGGCGTCCTTGAGACCAAGATCGGCAGCATTCCCGTCCACCGGAGCATCCGCGAAGTCATGGAGAAGGGCATCACCTTCGACATGGGCGTGGTCTATATTCCGCCCATGGGTGTGTGCAAGGCCGTGTCTGAGCTGGTCACCCACAACGAGGCCCTCAAGCGCATCGTGATCGTCACGGAGAAGGTTCCCGCGCGGGATTCCCGCAACATCCGGGCGCTCTGTCAGGAGGCGGGGGTGGATGTCATCGGCGCCAACTGTCTGGGCATGGCTAACGCCTGGGATCGCGTCCGGATCGGCGGCAGCCTGGGTGGAGATCATCCCGAAGAGACCCTGGTGAAGGGCTCCATCGCCATCCATTCCAACTCCGGGAATTTCACCACGACCATGGCGGAGTATCTCCGCACCGCGGGCTTCGGCATCAGCACGGCGGTATCGAGTGGCAAGGATGTCTACATCCACTTCGCACTGCCCGAGTTCCTGTACGCGGCTCAGAACGATCCCCGCACCAAGGCCGTGGTGATCTATGTGGAACCCGGCGGCTACTACGAGAAGATGGCCCTGGATTGGATCAAGGACCGCACCTTCGGCTTCACCAAGCCGATCATCGCCTGCGTCACCGGCCGCTGGAAGAAGAACATCACCCGGGCCTGTGGGCACGCGGGGGCGCTCTCGGGCAGCGGGGATGATGCGGAAAGCAAGGAACGCTGGTTTGATGAGTACTTCGGAGTGGATGTCTTTGATCCCAAGACCCGGCAGGTTTCCAAGCGCGGCGTCCGCGTGTCCAGCATCCAGTACATTCCCGACGCGGTGCGGGCCGTCTACGAGAAGATCGGCGAGAAACCCGATTTCGCGACCACCGGGGACTTATCCCTGAAGTTGTGGCTCAGCGACACCATGATGAAGCTGCCGCCGGCGCTGGATCTGCCGATCTCACCTGCGCCGCATCCCTACGATCAGCAGATCGTGGAAGTCAACAAGCAGGTGGGCGCCCACTACCTGCGCCAGAACATGGCCGACAAGTCCGGTGCCTCCAGGATGAGCTCCGAAACACAGGTGGCTGAGCTGCATGGCAAGACGGTGCTGGACCTGTCGCTCAACACGCTGGAAGAAAACCTCTTCTTCTCGCTGGCGAAGGTCCTCCCCGAAAGGGCCGATGTCCCCACGTTGAACCTCATCCTCAACCTGTTCATGAAAATCGATGAACGGCGCATGGAACTCATCGATGTGGGCCGGGCCAACGGTTGCACACCCAACGCCTACCTGGCCTCCCAGAT
>JANXYT010000190.1 GCA_025355915.1 Holophagaceae bacterium | reverse complement strand
AGGTCCGGTTGTAGGAATCCATGACCCAACGCTCAGGCATGGCCTCGCCCAACGCCGGCCCCTCTTGGGGGGTGGCCTTCGCGGGCACAGCCTGGACCCTCTGGTGGTGCGGGATTCCGTAGAGCATGGCCCCCGCTGCGTCGTAGTCGGAGGTGGCCTTCGAGGGGAGCGGGGCGACGGATTTTTCAACCGGTGCGGGTTTGCGTGCCTGCGGCAGGGACACTGGAAGGGACCCGAGAAGGCCACTCCCCTTCATCCAGGTATGGAAGGACCGGGCGCCTGGATCGAAGAACACAAAGGAGCCATCCACTTCCTGGAAGGCCCAGCCGGAAGCCTGCCGGGGCGCGTCCCAGGTCTGGGCGCGGAGGGGCGGGGCGGTGGCCACGCCGAGCAACATGAGGACGATCAAGAATCGAGGACTCATTCATCACCTGCCTATATTTTATTATGAGCATGAGGGACTTCGATGGAATCCCTGGGGCTGTGACCGAAAGCACGACATAGACCAGGGACCTCCACATCTCTTGAAGCCACGCGGACGGCCGTTCTTGCCATGATGGAGATCCACCTCGAGGTTTCCATGCTCCGATCCCAGCTCAAGGACGAAGTCTTCATGAACATGGCGCTGGAACTGAGCCGGCTCGGCACCTGCTGTCGCCTCCAGGTGGGGGCCGTGCTGCTGCGCGCGGACGGCGGCATTGCCGCGGCGGGCTTCAATGGCGCTCTGCCGGGGATGGCGCACTGCACGCCGGAGACCTGCCAGCCGGGTCAGCGGTGCCTGCACACCAGTCATGCAGAAGAGAACGCCCTGGGCTTCTGCGACGGACCCGTGGCCACGGCCTACATCACCCACGAGCCCTGCCTCACCTGTTGCCGCGCGCTGGTGCGCCGCGGCGTCCGGCGAGTGGTGTTCAGCCATCCCTACACCAGCATCGCCGAGCAGGAACGGGTGGAACGCCAGGGCATCCTCGATCACTTCAGCGTGCAATGGAGACAACACGACGGAATGTGAGCCCTCAGATTCCCCCGTGTTCCCTGGTCAGCACGGAATCAGAATCAATGGCCACCTCGGTGCCATCGTCGAGAATGAGCATGGGCGGGGAACCGCCATGCACATCCACGATGGTGCGGCCCAGCAAGCGCTCGCGGCGGCCGTGGTGCCAGGAGATGCCCACCGGATAGGTCCGGCGGTAGGCCTCCAGGGGTCCCTCCATCCAGTGGCAGAGCCGCTTCAGCGCCGACTGGAGCGCAGCCTCGAAGCCCTTGGGAGGCTCGGGATTCAGGCCCGCGGCCTGGAGGAAGGCCTCGGAGGGAAGCCGGTTGCCCAGATCCTCGATGACCCACCGGCGGGGCAGTGAAGTTGCTGGGGATCGGCCCTCAAGCACCACTGATCGGTCGCGATGGATGCCGATCCAGAGCGAGACGTGGCCACAGGGGCCGGTGCCTTCAAAGTCCAGGGGCAGCTGGGCGTCATCATGGAATGCCACGGCCCGCAGAGGCAGCCATTCGAACGTTTCGGCCACCTTCGCCCCCACGGGGCCCAGGTGCTCCCGGCGAAGTCCAGCCACGGCCTCCGCAAAGGTCTGGCGGAGCCCCGCGAGGCTGAGCACGCCCTCCGGCAGGCCCAGGGCGTTCAGGGCCATGGGCGGTTCATGCCAATCCGCCGCCAGGGCCGGGACCACCTGCTGAAACAAGATGAGCGCTGGATCCCAGTCCCAATGCCGGGCTGGCTCATAGCCGAGTTCCCGGCACAGGTCGAACCAGGTTCCGCTCGGGGCTGCCGCCCCGGGGAGGAAGATGGAGCGGCCGTCGAGGTAGAGTTCGCAGCCGGGTCCGGCGACCGTCTCGCGGCGGTGAAGGCTGAGCTCGTGCCGGCCCAGGGTGGCCAACGTGGTCTCGCGGTACGGGTGATCCTCCTGCCGCAACACCTTCAGCGGCGCACCGAGGATCCATGCGTCCAGAGCCATACCCGACCACCCCGAGGCAAACCTGGGGCTTCTCCGAACCTACGTCAATCCCAAGATGGAAAAATCCAGCGAATAGTCAATCCACCCGTTGGAGGTTCATACCCGGGTAATAGTGCTGGAGGATCTGCTGGAAGGTGGCGCCCTCCAGGGCCATGCCATAGGCTCCGGTCTGGCACATGCCCAGGCCGTGTCCCCAACCCCGGCCATAGAAGATCCAGCGGCGCTTAGCCCCCTGGCCCACGGTGAGCCACCTGAAGACGTTGTCCTTCAGGCCAAGCAACCCACGGATGTGCATGCCGCGCACCCGATGCAGTGCGCCCAGGGAATCCACGAGGGAGAAGTCGAGCACCCGGCCCTGGTTGTTGTACTCGGCCCGCAATTCCCGGATACCCGGCACCTTGATGCGCTTGCGCACCGTGGCGAGCAGATCGGCTTCGGTGTATTCCACGCGCCAGTGGGCCATGGGGTTGTAGCGATCCCAGGCCGCACCATCGGGATCCAGGCGGCGCACCAGAACCTGGGCGGGACCCTCCTCGCCGGGAATCCACTTCAGCCGGTCACCCACCTGGATGTCGGCCTTGGGGACGAGGCGCAGGCTTCCATCCGGGGCCTCCTCGGCCAGCAGAAAGCTAGGGGCGAGGGGAAGCGCCTCGGGACCGCCCCGCTTCCGTCGCACCTGGCGGTCCATGAGCAGCGACCCTTCGCCGGGAATGAACGGCTCGAGTTCCTGCCAGAGCCGGCCGAGGGTTTGCAGGGCCTGGCGGAGGCTGATGGGTGCGGGGGCAGCCCATGCAGAGGGCGAAACCACCCCGCGCCGCGTGAGGAAGGCTGCCAGCAGGCGATCCTCGGGCAGGGAGTCCGGCAGGAAGTAGGCCGCGTCCTGGGGGCGCTCCTGGCCTTCCACGAGCTTGTGGAAGCCGAAGGCTCGGGCCAGGGCAAGGGTGAGGTTCCCCTCCCGCGCCAGGGGCCGGACCTCAAGGGCCAGGCGCTGCTGGAGCAGCCGCACCGGCTGGGCCAGGTCGTCCAAGGTGGCAGGTTTGGCCAGACGGTCACCGGAGAGCCATTCCGCTGGGATGATGGCGGAAGCCAATCGCAGCAGCTCCCAGCTGAGCCAGGGCTGCAGGGCCCCGGCGGTGACCGGCCCTCCCGAGGTGAAGGGCAGGGTCATGGGTTTCACTGGGTAGCAGGGGACGGCGCGGAGGTACGGCGCGTCGCCGCCGAAGACCTGGCTCACATCGGTGGTGTGGCCGCCGCAGTTAGCCATGAACAGGGCCAGGATGGGCTTGCCGCCATAGGTGGCGAACTGCCCCTCGGTTTCCAGGATGGCCCGGTCCGTGAGCGTCTGTTCGCCATCGCGGCCGCCGTAGACCTGATCCGCGACAGTGTCGCCCATGTCGAAG
>JANXYT010000320.1 GCA_025355915.1 Holophagaceae bacterium | reverse complement strand
CTGGGCAGGCTGAGGCCGAGGAAGAAGACCTCGCAACCCAGGATGTCCTCCATGGTCTTCACGGCGCCGATGCTGCCACCCTCGCGGGTGAAGGAGCAGGGGGCGTTGAAGGCGAACTGGTAGGCATCCTTGATGGCCTCGGCGTAGGGACCAGTGACATGGCCCTTGAAGGGCGCCAGGCCGTGCTCTTCGTGGAACTGCACGTCGGGGAAGTGCTCGTTGACGAAGGCGCGGATGCGGCCGATGGTCTTGGCCTCGTCCATATCGGGCACCAGGCGGCAGCTCATCTTGACCTCGGCCCGGGGCGGCACGGCGCTCTTGATGCCGGGGCCCGTATAGCCGCCGACCACGCCATGCACTTCCATGGTGGGCCGTCCCCACACGCGCTTCATGACCTTCATGGGATCCTCGGTGCGCATGCCGGTGATCATGTGGTCCTTCTTGAAGGTCTCCACGCTGAAGCCCGCGTGGGCCCACTCTTCGAGCTCCTGCTTGGAGGGCTTCACCACCTCGTCGTAGAAACCGGGGACCTTCACCTTGCCGGTCTCGCCGTCCATCATGGCGGCGACCACCTTGATGAGCTCAGCCAGGGGATTGCGGGCCGCGCCGCCCACCACCCCGCTGTGCAGGTCGTGATCGGCCGTTTCCAGCGTCAGGCGGAAGCCCTTGAGGCCCCGCAGCCCTGCGGGGGTGCTGGGTTTGCCGCGGGTGATCCAGACCGTGTCGCTCACCACGATGGCATCGGTCTTGAAGCGGTCCTGGTGGCGATTCAGACCGCCTTCGAAGCTGGGCGAGCCGATTTCCTCTTCGGTTTCCCACAGGAAGTGGATGTTGAGGGGCACGCCCGCGCGCCGGGCCGCCAGGGCGCCGAAGAAGGCGGTCACCGCCGGACCCTTGTCGTCCGTGCTGCCACGGCCGCGGTAGGTGTCGCCGTCGATCACGAAGGTGAAGGGCTCCGCCGTCCACTCGGGCTCGTTGGCGGGTTGCACGTCCATGTGGTTGTAGACCGTGATGGTGGGCAGGCTGGGATCCTCGCCGAACCAGCCATGGATGAGCGGGTTGCCACTGGTCTCCAGGATTTCGGCCTTGCCGCCATGGCGCTCGAACAGCGCCCGCGCCGCTTCCGCCACACGGCGCACATCGCCCTGGTGGGCCGGGTCGGCGCTGATGGAGGGAATCTCCACCAGGGTCTTCAGCTCCGCCTCGAAGGCCGCGCGGCTTTCCGCCGCGAACTGCCCCAGGGCCTCGCGGGTGAGAAGGGAAGGATTCATGGCTGCTCCGGGAAAGGGAGATCATCATCCCACGGCCCGAAGTGTTGTCCATAAATGGACCTATGGGTCGGTGATCTGATCAGGCCGGATAGCCCCCCGCCGCCTTGAGTCCGGTCCATTCCGGTAGCCCCAGAGCCAGGTTCAGGTTCTGCACGGCCTGGGCGGCCATGCCCTTGCCGAGGTTATCGAGGGCGACCATCACGGCGCCGTGGCCGTGCCGGGCGGCGACGCCAATATCGGCGAAGGCACTGCCGGTGGTGGCGGCCACGCGAGGGGAACCCTCCACGATCCGCACGAAGAAGCGATCCTTGTAGAAGGATTCGTACCGTGCCCGAAGGGCACCTGCCTCAATTCCCGGGGCCAGCGGGAATTGAGCCGTGGCGAAGAGCCCGCGCACCATGGGGGCACTCTGCGGGACGAAGCTGAGGGGCACCTCCCAGCCCTCGGCGGCCAGGGTCCGCAGCACTTCTGCCTCGTGCTGGTGGCTGAGCATCTTGTAGGCACGGAAGTCGTGGGCGCGGGTGGCGTGGTGCGTGGTGTCGGAGGGCGCGGTGCCGGATCCCGATGAACCCGTGGCGGCGGTGACGGCCACGAAGGCGGGCTTCCATTCGGCGAGGGGCAACAGGGCCAACTGCAGGGCCGTGGCGAAGCAGCCGGGGTTGGCGATGTGCGTCGCGCCCTGCATGCGCTCGGGCTTCCAGTCCACCAGGCCGTAGACCCAGGCAGGATCCAGGCGGAAGTCTGCGGAGAGGTCGATGACGGTGAGGCGATCTGCGAGCCCCAGGTGATCCCATTCGGTCTGAAGCTCGGGCCACAGTCTGGCCAACTCGCCGTGGGGAAGCGCGGAAAACAGCACGGGGGTTTCACTCTGGGCCAGGGCCGCCCAGTCCGGGGTGCCTTCAAAGGTGCCTTCCACCAGCCCCCGCAGGTTCGGATGCTGGGCGTGGAAGGGCTTGCCCGCATGGCTGCGGGCCGTGCCGCGCAGGGTCTTCACCGCCGGGTGGCCTGACAGCCAACGCAGCAGCTCGCCCCCGCCGTAGCCGGACGCGCCGAGGATGTGGACATCAACTGAGGTCATGGGTACCTCAAGAACAGGCTGAAGGTTTAACCGCAGATGACGCAGATTTCGCAGATAAAAAAATCAAATCCACTTTGGCGTTTCATCTGCGCCATCTGCGTCATCTGCGGTTTCAAAACAAAGCCCCTAGACCTTGGCCGCAATCTTAGGTTCCACGAGTCCCAGGACGAACTTGCCGAGGGCATCGGCGTCGGCGCGGGCGTTGCGGGCGGGGAGGCCCAGGGTGGCCACGAAGCGCTCGCCCACGCGGTTGTCGGTAGCAGGCCCGGCGATGAGGTCGGCCTGGATGCCAAAGGCGGCCTTCAGGTGATGGACACCGCCCGCCGCGCCCACGGGATCGTTGGCGCAGAGGATGAACGCCCCGCTCAGGGCCTTCAGCGCGGCATCCTCGAGGATGGCCTGCACGCCGTACTCGCCCATGATGCCGTCGCCGGTTTCGGCGACGATGATATCCACGCCGTGGGCCGCCAACTCCGAGAAGATGACGTGCGACACGCCGGCGGCGCTGCCCGCATCCGTGCACACGATGCCCGCGTCGGTGAAGTCCAGGGCCACTTCGGCACCGTAGTCCTTCATGGCGAGCGCATCGCGCATCAGCGACACGCCGGTGAGCTTGCAGCCGCCCACGCGGTAGCCCGCGCGGCTGAGCTGGCGAATGATGGCGCAGGCGGCGGCGGTCTTGCCCGCGTTCATGCAGGTGCCCGCCACGTAGATCACCGGGCAGTGCGGCGCCAGGCCCGTGCCCTTGAGGGCGCCCATGCGGATGTGGGCGGGCTGCCCCGCCCGGGACTGGAACTCCGGGAAGACCAGCACCTGGCCCATTACTTCCAGCTCGAAGGGCTTGCCCACGTCCGGGTTGTGCGACAGGCACTGGCCGATCACGCCACCCATGTTCAGCAGGTTCACCAGGTCGCCGGGCTTCAGGGACGTGGGCATGACGCCCTCGTAGCCCTGGAGCGCATTGCGATGGCCCAGGGCGCCCACGAGAATGTCGCCGTCATGCAGCGTGCTCATGCGGCCGTGGGGATCTTCCAGCTGGTTGTAGGTGCTCTTCTCGCCGATCACGCGGCAGGCGATCACGGAGCCCTCCTCCAGCAGGATCTCGGAAGCTAAGGTGAGCGTGCGGCCCAGCCGCAGGTTGCGGGTGACCGAGGCGAGCTTGTCGACGTGGATGCGCATGGTTGCCTTTCGAAACGATTCACCACGAAGACACGAAGACACGAAGAAATGCGGAAGTTCGTTTTCAAATTCGTGCCTTCGCGTCTTCGTGGTAGATCAGTTGCTTTTCGCTTTTAAGGTGAGAGCCTGCTGGACGCCAAAAATCTTCGCGAAGCCGGCGGCTTCGGCGCCGGTCCAGAGGCGGTTGGCCTCGCCGTAGGTGGCGATGCGGGGATCCATCAGCGAGTAGGGTGACTGCACGCCGTCCACCACGAAGGCTCGTGGATGCAGGGTCAGGCGCACTTCG
>JANXYT010000133.1 GCA_025355915.1 Holophagaceae bacterium | reverse complement strand
CAGCATGATGAGGTCTGAGTGATAGCTGACGCGGTAGCTGGGGATCAGCTCCCGGTACCCATAGAACAGCAGGACCCCTGCGATCAGGGCTAGGGCAACCTTCCACCAACTGCGCATGGGACCTCCGGGTCGAGCAGGTTCATTCTACGGTTATCCTTGGTGGCCAGACTCCGGAGGCACTTATGTCCTGCCGCGCGATCTTGCTTTGTATCGCCACCCTCTGCCTTCAATCCGCGGTTCCAGGGTTCCAGAAAGCCGGCAAAGGCCCGGGCGTTCTGCTGATCCACGGATTCGGCGGCAACAAGGAAGCATGGGCCGGCGTGGCCGGCGAGCTCGCGCGGGATCACACGGTGCTGAGCGTGGATCTGCCAGGCAGCGGGGGCACTCCCGGACCTGCAATGGTGGACGGACGCGCGGACTTCGGCGCGGTGGCCAAAGATCTGGCGGCCCTTGTGCGCAAAGAGGGGCTCGTTCCCTGCCTGGTGGTCGGTCATTCCATGGGCGGCCCCATCGCGGCTCGGGCCGTCCTCGACGATCCCGGCGCCTTCCGAGGGTTGATCCTGGTGGACAGTTTCCTGAGCGCCGTTCCCGCGGCCTACATGGAACCCACCGCCGTGGCGCTGACGAAGGATCCCGGTTCGGCACTGGGGGCCTTCTTCGCGATGATGACCACGGGGCCTGCGCAGACCGAGCGGTTGGTGGGTGAGGCCCTGCGGGTGCCCGTCGCGACCCTCCAGGCCTACCTGCGGGGCATGACCTTGGATCCCCTGGCCGCCCGTCAGGCCCAGCTGCGGCTGCCCGTGCTGCAACTGGCGGCAGGGCCCCTTGAACCCGACTCAGCCAAGGAGGCCGCAACCCTCGCCCAATATGGCTTCAAGGGATTGCCCGCCTTCCGGGTGATCCACTTTCCGACGGCCAAGCATTGGGTGATGTGGGACGCGCCCGAACCCTTCCTGGTGGCCGTGCGGGCCTTTGAGGCTGGGCTGGGACGCTGAGTTTCTGGTGAACGGTCGAAAGAATGAAGCTGACCGGCCCCGCCTGCACCGAGACGCTGAACGAAGTCGAAGCAGCGAGAAGTTGAGAGATGGCGGAAGACAATGCAGGCGGGGTCCGAGTTGAGTGGAGGGTTAGGGCGACCGGGCGGGACCTTAACGCTTTGCCCATTCGAGCAAGGCGAGCTGTGCGGCTTGATTCACAGACAGACCAGCCTTCTGGGCTTTGTATGAGAGCGCCTGCCAAATGCTGTCTTGGACCCGCAGTGAATGAGGCCGAGTGGGTTCTATGACCGTTCCTTTGACCGGGCGACCTGGTTTGGTGAGGCGGCCTGTAACTTGGGGGCCGAAATTCTTCTCAGCCCACGATGCTTCTTGCTCGATGTTGGCTTCGAGTTCGGCGAGGGATGGACGCTTGCGATTAGTCATGGCGTTCTCCTTTGACGAGATCGGATTGGAAATGCGGTGATCGGGTAAAACCCATCGTCGGTTTCAGCGAAGATCACACGGATGAAGCGGCCAGTGTGGCTGGTGCCTTCACCGACGAATCGATATGGAACCTAACTTGGAATCGAAGCCCAGTCTTCAGCATCAAAGGCAGATTCGACATCCTCGGGCTCGAGGCCATGTTCTCGGATCTTTTCCAGGTTTCGTAGTCCCCAGAGGAGGTGCATTTGAGGATCTCCAAAACAAATGTATCACATTTAAATGAACGCGCAAGACCCTGCTTCAAAGAAATGAGAGAGCCCTAACTGCTTTCAGCCGGTGATGGACGGCGATTCACGGTGATGGGCCCATGCGGGAAGCGCCTCGACCGATCACTGTCCATCACCGTGGATCATCGGCAAAAGGCGTTCAGAAAAAGAATCAGATAAGCGGAGGACAGCGGAGGGGCGGAGGAAAGCGGAGAAAGCCTACTGAAGTGAATTACTGCTTACCTGTTTGTCGGCCACACTCAGCTTGAAAAGCAGGAAACCACAGATGGCGCAGATGGCGCAGATAAGGCCTCAGGTCCACAGATTCCGCAGATCCGCGCAGATTAAAAACGGGCGCCGGGTTCCCTCCCAATGACCTCCGGCAAAGCCGGAGGCCGCCTGCGGCAGGCCCGTGCGGGTTGGGTCGGCGGCCATCTGTGAAAATCTGTGGAATCTGTGGTTCCAGTTTTCGTCTTGAAAAGAATCGAGCTGAGACTCGCCGATAATCGGGAACTGCTTTTCTCCGCTTTCTCAGCTACTCCGCTGTCCTCCGCTTCTGAATGCTTTTCCCTTTGGGCGGTTCATTCGAGGGGCCGGGCGCGGACGCGGCGACCTGGTACTCGGGCCGCAGCCAGCGGATGTGGCCTTTGGCTTCTTCGGCGGCGCGTTCCTGATTCAGCGCCACCAAGCGCTCCAGGATGTCGGCGTCGGATAAATCCACCGGCCAGCCGTAGGCCTGGGCCACGGCGGCGTCCAGCTTCTGGTGCAGGTCCAGCAGCAGGCTCACCAGGCCCTTCGCATCCAATGCCTTTTCCTTGTCCGTGAGGGAAGCACCGCTGCGCAGGCGCTCCAGCAGGTTGTACTGCGCGGTGAGGCCCAGGCCTGCTTCCTGGGCCCGCTTGCGGTGCTGGTCCAGTTCTTCGGCGAGATCCCGGATGGAGGCGGCCTGGGCTTTCGAGGCCTCTGGGAACGGGAAGGGATCGAAGCAGCGGGTCTTGGTATAGATGGGGCGGTCTTCCAGCAATGCCCCCGCTGCCAAGGCCCAGACCATATGAATGCGGCTACTGAGGACGCCCAGGTGGAAGGCATCGGCGCTGGCGGTGACGATGAGCCTGTTGTCGGGGACCGTGGCACCATCAAGAAATTGGAAGGCTCGGTGCTTGGCGGTCTCCACCGTGGCAATGTAGCGCGGTAGGCCCTTCAAGGCGGGGCGCAGGTCTTCCCGGTTGCGCCCGAAGATCCACCAGTTCTTCCGAGTGGTGGTGTCGTTGTTCTGATCCCGCTCGGGTTTCACGGTCTGGAGCAGGTGCTGGTAGATCGCCGGATGGGTCTTGCGGACCTGCTCCTCGGTCAGCCCGAAGAGGTCAATGACCATGACGTTCCGGGGCTGGTCCGTGAGGTCGCGG
>JANXYT010000314.1 GCA_025355915.1 Holophagaceae bacterium | reverse complement strand
GTGGGCAGG
Organism: Holophagaceae bacterium; assembly: GCA_025355915.1. Classification (GTDB taxonomy): domain Bacteria; phylum Acidobacteriota; class Holophagae; order Holophagales; family Holophagaceae; genus Geothrix. The sequence continues at coordinate 4,678 of JANXYT010000314.1, read as the reverse complement.
TGGGTGAACCGCACGGCGGACTCGGTGCGGTTCACGTGCTGGCCGCCGGCGCCACTGGCCCGGAAGACATCGATCTTGAGATCCTTGTCGGGGATGTCGACGTTGATGGTGTCGTCCAGTTCGGGGCTCACGTAGACGGCCGCGAAACTGGTGTGGCGGCGCTTGGCGGAATCGAAGGGGCTGATGCGGACCAGGCGGTGGACGCCCGCCTCGGCCCGCAGGTAGCCGTAGGAGAAGGGGGCATCGACGATGAAGGTGGCGCCCTTGATGCCGGCCTCCTCCCCATCCTGGTAATCGATCATCTCTGTGGCCCAGCCCTTGGTTTCGCAGAAACGCAGGTACATGCGCAGCAGCATGGCGGCCCAGTCCTGGCTTTCCGTGCCCCCGGCGCCGGGGGCGATGGCCACGATGGCGTGGTTGTGGTCCAGATCGCCGCTGAGCATCATGCGGAGCTCGGCATCCTCGACGGCCTTGCGGAGGTCGGCTTCGACAGCTTCGGTCTCCACCAACATGCCCGCATCCTCCCGGGCCAACTCCAGCCCGGTCTCGAGATCCTCCATCCCGCCCAGGAGGCGCTTGGCGAGGGCGATGTCGTGGGTGATCGTGCCCCGTTTCTGCAGGAGGGGTTTGGCGGCATCGGGGTCATCCCAGAAGCCCGGGGCCGTGGTCCGTTCCTCGATCTGCTCCAATTCCAGGGCCTTGCGGTCGGGATCCAGGTGGGCGACCAGCTGCTGAACGCGGGGCTCCAGCTCGTTCTTGGCCCGCACCAGGGTCTCGAAATCCATCGTCAGCATCTCCGGCCCCGTCTTAGTGGGAACCTTCGAGTTTAAAGCAATCCGTGGGATTCCAGGCGCACGCTATTCTGGGTGGATGTCCGGATTCATCCCTGTGATCCCTGCCGACCTGGAGCCCACCATCCGTGGGGTCCTGACTGGCCATGGGGGCGTGCCCCTGGCCTGGGCCCGCTGGGAACATCCGGGGCCCAAGGGCCGGGTGGTCATTTCCCACGGCTACGGGGAGCACGGCGAGCGCTACCGCCACACAGCCCGCTGGCTGCACGACCTGGGCTGGTCGGTCTCCAGCATGGATCATCGCGGCTTCGGCCGCTCCGACGGCATCCGGGGGGATGCGGTGGGCATCCGGGCCTTCGTGGACGATTTCGCCCTCTTCCTCCGCCAGGAGCGCCGCCATGATGCCACCCGTACCGGCGCCACGGCCCGGGTGGTGGATGGCGTCCCCATGCCCCCCCTGCCGGTCTGCCCCCAGGTGGTGCTGGGCCACAGCTTCGGTGGCCTCGTCGCCCTCCTCACCTTGCTTTGGCATGCGGATACGCTGGACGGCCTCATCCTGTCGAGCCCGGCGGTCACCCTGCGGTCCAATTCCAAACTCCTGGTCGTCCTCTCGCGCTTCCTCCGCTGGTTCATGCCGCACCGGCCCATCCACCTGCACGGTGACAAGAGCGAGGTCTGTTCCGATCCCGTCATCGTTCAGCGCTACGAGGCCGATCCCCTCTGCCATCGATGGGCCACCGCCGCCTTCGGGGCCGCCCTGGACGAGGGCCGGGCCGAAATCCTGCACCTCGGCCACGAACTGGACCGCCCCATGCTTCTGCTGGAATCCGGAACCGACACCGTGGTCGATCCAGACGGCGCGGAGGCCTTGTGGTCCGCCGTGCGCCCGGAACTTCTGGAACGTCATCGCCTGCCTGGTTTTTTCCACGAAATTTTCCACGACCGGCGCCGGGCCGAGGCCCAGGCCCTGGTTGAGCCCTGGCTCGAGACGCTATACCTGGCCTGGAACCCTTCGCGCCGTCCCTGGAACCCTTCCTATCGTTCCGCCATGTCTGAAGTGTTGTCTCCGGAGTCCGCATGAAGCGCATTGTCACCACCCTCTCCTTGGCCATCCTGGTGGCGGGCCTGGGCCTGGGCTGCCGCAAACCGAAGGCCGTCGATAAGGGCATTTCGTCCACCCAGCTGATGGCCACGGCGGACAAGCAGATGAAGCAGGGCAAGTTCAACGACGCCCGCCTGACCCTGCGCCACCTGGAGCAGTACCTGCCGGGCTCCGCGGAATTCCCCAAGGCCAAGCTCATGTTGGGCGACAGCTTCTTCTTCCAGGGCAGCCCCAGCTACCCCGAAGCCGAGGTCGAGTACACCAGCTTCCTGAACTATTTTCCGCGCCATGAGCTGCGGGACTACGCCCTGTATCACCGGGCGCTGTGCCACTTCTCCTCCATCGAAAGCGCCGAACGCGACCAGTCCGAGACCCGGAAGGCCCTCAGCGGCTTCCAGCAGCTGCTCGCCGAATCGCCCGGCAGCCCCTACGCCGGCGAGACCCGGGCCAAGATCCTCCAGTGCTGGCGCCGCATTGCCGAGCATGAGCTGGTGGTGAGCGTGTTCTACGTGAACATCTACTACTACCCCGGTGCCGAGCGCCGCCTGAAGGCCCTGCTGGAAACCTATCCCGACTATGTGGATCGTGAGCGCGCCTACTACTACCTGGGGGAAGCGATGCGCCAGCGCCTCCTCTCGGACGCGGAGGTGCTCCAGTTCAACAAGGATTACGCGATCAAGCTGCAGAAGGAGGATCTGAAGGACCTCACCAAGGAGCAGATCGACCAGTACAGCAAGGACTTCCTGGGCTTCAGCACGGAGACGATCAAGGGCTACCGGGTCGAGGCCAAGAACTACTACCAAAAGCTGGTGGAAAGCTATCCCGGCTCCGACTGGGCCCGCCGCGCCGCCGATCGCCTCGTCACCATGGGCACCAGCGGCGTCAAGGAAGAGCTGGATAGTTAGCACAGTCCGGGGGTTCCTCGCCGCGCGAATACCCCCGGACCCCCATTGTTGGGTCGGGGTGAACCCGCCCCAACAGTCTCCCTGCCCGAGGGTTTCCCGCTCCGCGAACACCCCCGGGCCCCCGCTTCCGGAGCGGGATGAACCCGCTCCGGAAGCCATCTCGCTCACCTGGAGGCGCCATGAACCTCAGCAGCCTTGGCCTCGGCACCTATCTCGGAGCGCCCACCGCTGCCGCGGACGAAGGCTACATCGGCGCCGCGAAGGCCTTCTTCACGGCGGGCGGCACCGTCTTCGACACGGCGGCCAACTACCGCGACGGACGGTCGGAACGGGCCCTGGGCCTGGCGCTCAAGGGGCTTCCCCGGGGGGATTTCTTCGTCTCCACCAAGGCGGGTTACATCCCCATGCCGGAAGCCGGTCCCGAGGAGAGCGCCCGGTCCTGGTTCCATCGGGTGCTGGAGGGACCGGGCATCCTGTCCGTGGAGGATCTGGTGGATGGGTGCCACGCCCTGACGCCGAAGTACCTGGGCCACCAGCTGGACATCAGCCGGGAGGCCCTGGGCCTCGACACCCTGGATCTCTTCCATCTGCACAATCCCGAACAGCAGCTTTCGCACCTGGAACCCGAGGCCTTCTACGCCATGATCGGCAGGGCTTTCGAAGCCTGCGAAGGGTTCGTAGCGTCGGGGAAGATCCGCGCCTACGGCGTGGCCACCTGGAACGGCTTCCGCGTGCCGCCTGGTCAAGATGGGCACCTGAGCCTGTCGCGCCTGCTCGAGACCGCCCGGTTGGCCGGGGGCCGCGATCATCACTTCCGCTGGATCCAGCTGCCCCTCAACCTGGCCATGCCCGAAGCCTATCTGGCCCCGACCCAGATGATCGACGGCACCGCGATGACCCCCTTGGCCGCGGCCCAGGCCAGCGGGCTTTCGGTGCAGACCTCGGCCTCCATCATGCAGGGGCGCATCCTGCGCCAACTGCCGGAGGGCTTCGCCGAGGCGCTCGGTCTGCAAACACCGGCTCAAGCCGCCCTGCAGTTCACCCGCTCCTGCCCCGGCGTCACCACGGCGCTTTGCGGCATGGGGCAAGTCGCGCACGTGACCGAGAACGTGGCAGTCATGGCCGTCCCCAAGCTCGATGCCATGGCCCTGGGAAGCCTCTTCGGATGATCCTTCTGGCCATCACACCGGGGCTCGGCTTCGACCGCGAAAGCTGGCGGTCCGTGCTCCGCTCCGGTGTGGATGCCTTCCTGATCCGCGAGAAAGATCTCTCCGCGAGAAAGCTCCTGGACGCCGCTCGCTGGTGCCAGGACACCGCGCCCGAGGTGGCGCTCTGGGTGGCGGGCCGCCTGGACGTGGCCTTGGCAGCCGGCTGCGGCCTCCACGCTCCCGAGGCCTATCCCGAGGTCGAGCCGGACCTGGTGGCCCTGTCGCGGCCCCTCCACGACGAGGCCCAATGGCCCGGTCGGAACTCGGTCGATCAGCTGCTGGTCTCCCCGGTCTTCGCCAGCCCCGGCAAGGGCGAGCCTTGGGGAGGGGCGCGCCTGCACCAGTTCCTGGACGGCTTGCCCCGACAGGGCCCCCGCATCCTGGCCCTGGGGGGCGTCGAGCCCGCCAACGCTCCCTCGCTCCGTCATCCCCGCCTGGCCGGGATCGCCGCCATCCGACCCTTCTGGAGCGGGGATCCAGGTGGAGTCGTGGCGCGCTTCAGGGGGTGACCGTCCAGCCGGGAGCCCGAGGTTATGGGCCAGTAGGGATCGTTGCCAATGCCTAGGAAAGAACTTGGGGGGAGCCCAGCTCCCCCCAAACCTGCCCACTTCGTCTGAACCTAGTTGTCGGTGATCAGTTTCACGGTGAAGGCATTGGTGGCCCCTCCGGCAG
>JANXYT010000108.1 GCA_025355915.1 Holophagaceae bacterium | reverse complement strand
ATTTGGGCCCGGACCTCTCCTTCTCGATCGTCTGGAGCGACAAGGTACAAGTGAGATCCTTGGACCGAAAGGGACAGGCTCAAATCCTGGAGTCGCAGAATGCCCGAGTAGATCGAGGTGCTCTTTTCCACTTCGAAGGCACAAACCACGTGGGAGTCCTGAAGCCAAAGCACATCAATGAGTTCCACCGTCTTGATCACATCGGGGGCCAATCGCATGGGCGGGAGTGCTGTCAGCGTATTTTCGGCTAGTTTCCCCCCTCCGTGGCAGTCCAGCGCCTGGCGGTCGTTCCGGGCGACCCACACTTGGTAACCAAGGGCTCTCCCCACCTTCAACAGGTGGGCTTGCATCCGTGCATGCAGCGTGGACTCTCGCGCGTCCGCAAGCACCTCCTGATGGCGCTTCTCCAGGGTCTTCTGGAATTTCTTTTCTTCGAAGGCCAGCGCGGTGCCCGCGTTGGCCTCCATGGCGATCTTGCCGACGCCGATGTCAAAGAGGAACCCAGAGACCGCACCGAGATCCCGCGAAAAATGGCCGGCAAATTGGCTGTTGAGCGAGAGGACTCCTTCGCGCATGGCCAGATAGTCCCGCCACGAACCGAGCCTCAACTTGCCGCCAGTCAGGGCATTGAATCCGCCCAGGATGGCCGTGTTGAAGGCTGGCACGATGGTCGGGTGAAGGAAATACAGGAGGTTTGCCGCGGCGGGCCCCATCCCTTTGATCCCAAGCGCGTCGAGTCTGCGGATCGCGGCTAGGACTTGGTCCTCTCTGACCGCCTTCAGTGCCTCATCGAGGAAGCGCGCGAATCCGAGCTGATATTCTCGATGCTCGTAGATGTCCGGAATCCGGAGCTTGGGCTTCCAATAGAAGGCGTGGGCCGCGCCCTGGAACACCTGCTTCTGCTCGGTGATGGCAGTCATCACCACTTCCAGACTGGAACCCCGATAGTCGCGGGGGAAGCTACCCTTGAAGATGTCCTCCGCCACGACCTGAATACCCCGGCGAATGGTTCGGAAGGCTTTCAACCGCTCTTCGCCCAGAAACCATGTGTGATAGACCGACTCTGGATCGCTGCAGTAGCGCTGAACCAGTGCCTGAAGATCGGGTGACTGAACATTGGATTCGCTCATTGAAACGGCCTTGGGTGGGGTGGGAACAGCACCGTGAACACGGCCCCGCCGCCGGGGCGGTTGGCGGCCCGGATGCTGGCACCATGGGCCTCGGCGATCCAGGCCGTGATGGCCAGCCCGAGCCCTGATCCAGGTGCATGACTGCGGGATCGGGCAGGATCCGACCGGAAGAACCGTTCGAACACTTTTTCCAGATCCGCTTCGGGGATGCCCGGGCCCGAGTCTTCGATGGTCAGACGGGTCCCGTCCTCGGCGCACACCAGGGACGCGAACACCTGGCCCTTCGCCGGCGTGAACTTCAGGGCATTGCCGATGAGGTTGCCCAGCAGTTGGTATAGCCAGCGTTCGTCCCCGAGGATGGGGGCCGGTTCTGACCGTGAAATCCGGAGGTCAATACCGGTGGATTGCGCCTGGGCCTGGTGCGCTTCTGCCTGGGCCTCCAGGATCTGGTCAAGCCGCACGGGTTCCATTCTCATGGCCAGGCGCCCCGCATCGGCCCGCGCGAGCAGAAGCAGATCCTCCACGATCGCGCTCAACCGGGTGACGTCCTCTCCGATGTTCTGGAGGGTGGCCTGGTGCGCTTCCACGCTCCGAGGGCGTTCAAGCATCACATCGATGGTGTTCCGCAGGGTGGCTAGCGGGCTCCGCAATTCGTGGGAGGCATCCGCGGTGAACCGTTTCATGGCTTCGAACGAGGCATCCAGCCGGACAAACATGCGGTTCAGGGTGTCCACCAGGCGGCCGATTTCGGAATCCACGCCAGGGTGCGGCAGGCGCTGGTCAAGGTTATTGGCCTCGATGTCCTGCGCCAGGGCGGTGATCCGCCCTACGGGAGCGAGCGCCTTCCCGGAGAGCCAATAACCGCCCAGGGCGGAGATCAGGATGACGGCGGGTGCCAGGAGCAGCAGGCCGAGGAGAAGGGCCTCCAGGGTCTCCTGGATATCGCCCATGTTTTCCAACACACGGATCGTGCCGTTCCGTCCCGATCGGGAGTGATAAGGGAGGGACAGGACCCTCCAGGGGGTGCCCTCCACCTGGAGGGTCTCGAACTGGGGGGTGGCCTCGCCCTTCAGAGGCAGCTGGGCCAACTGGGGCTCTACGGCGCTTCCAGCCAGCTCGGGGGATCTGAAGAACACGGTCCGTTCGCCCTGATCCTCGTGGACTAGGGCCAGCTTCCCGATCTTCCCGAGCCGCTCGATCTGCGGAGCGCTGAGATGCTCGCAATCGTCCTGCTCGGCGAGGACCGTCAGGATGGCACCGGCGCCCGCGCGGAGGGGCTCGTCATGATGGTGAAGCAGGTGATGGCGCACGAGCCCGTACAGCAGGATCCCGAAGACGAACAGGACCACGGCCAAGGCGAAACAGTACCAGGCCGTCAACCGGTAGCGGAGCGTCTTCGAGAATCGCATCAGGCCTGCTCCCGGAGGACATAGCCCGAACCCCGGACGGTGTGGATCAGCTTGACCGGGTGTCCGGCGTCCACCTTCTTGCGGAGGAAATTGACATACACTTCGACCAGGTTCGAGCCGCCGTCGTAGTCGTAAGTGGAGGCCCAGACATGATCGAGGATCATGGCCCGGGTCAGCACCAGCCCCTTCCGCCGCAGCAGGTATTCCAGCAGCGCGAACTCCCGGGCCGAAAGATCCACCAGCTTGCCAGCCCTTCGCACCTCATGGCGCCGGGGATCCATTTCAAGATCCGCCACGCGCAGCAGATCCTGGGGCTCCACGGCCGGGCGCCGGGTGATGGCGCGCAGGCGGGCCAGAAGCTCCTTGAACTCGAACGGTTTGGGAAGGTAATCGTCGGCGCCGAGATCCAGGCCCCGCACGCGGTCATCCACCCCGCTGCGGGCGGTCAGCATCAGCACGGGAACGATGTTTCCCGCCTTCCGGATCTGTTTCAGAACGTCAAAGCCGTCGCGCTCGGGGAGCATGACATCCAGAACCACCGCGTCATAGCTTCCCGAGAGGATCGCCTCCAGCCCTTCGGACCCATTCCCGGCCTGTTCGACTGTGAATCCGTGTTCCTTGAGCCCCTGACGGAGCACATCGACCAATCTGGTTTCGTCTTCCACGATGAGGATCTTCAAGGAACCCCCGGTTACTCATTCAAGCACGGCTGGGAGGCAATCCCTGGGGTGGGCCGGGGATCTCGCACCTCAGACCTGACCCAGCACCCGCCGGTACAGGTCCTCGTACTGATCCACGATGGGACCTTCCGCATAGGTGCCCAGGGCCCGCTCGCGGGCGGCGTCGCCCATGGTGAGCCGCAGATCCTCGTCCCGCAGAAGTTTCAACGCATCCGCTGCCATGGCATCCACATCGCCCACCAGTTCAAGGTACCCGTCGATGCCGTGGCGGACCACCTCGGGCAGACCGCCCACGCGGCTGGCGATGACGGGCACCCGGTGGCCCATGGCCTCCAGGGCCGCCAGGCCGAAGCTCTCGGTGGCACTGGGGAGAAGGAACAGGTCCGAGCAGGCCAGCACGGTGCCGATGTCCAGCTGCTTGCCCGTGAAGCGGACCTCTGAGGCAAAGCCCCGGTCCCGGCAGAAGGCTTCAGCCTCCAGGCGGTCCGGACCATCACCCACCATCACCAGGCGCGCGGGAACCTCCTTCCGGACGCGCTCGAATACCTTCAGCACGTCCACCACCCGCTTCACGGGGCGGAAGTTCGAGATGTGGGTCAGCACGAAGGCTGCTTTGGGCGCCAGCCAGGCCCGGCAGTCTGGGCGCTCCTGCCCGGGGGGTTCCACGAAGTTGCCGATGACGTCAATGGCGCGATCCACCCCGAATGTGCGCACCGTCTCCAGTCGCAGGTACTCGGAAACGGCTGTGACGCCGTCGCTTTCCCCGATGGCCATCTTCACCATGGGCAGGTAGCTGGGATCGCTGCCCACTACGGTGATGTCCGTGCCGTGGAGGGTGGTCACGACCTTCAGGTTCGGGATGGCCATCCGCGCCAGCAAGGCCGCCATGGCATGGGGAATGGCGTAGTGGGCATGGATGATATCCAGCCCGTAGTGTTCGGCCACATCCGCGATCTTCGACCCCAGGGCGATAGAATAGGGCGCGTCTTCGAACAGGGGGTAGGGGCTGGCCCGCACTTCATGGAATGTGATGCGATCCTCGAAGCCCACCAGGCGTGGCGGCAGGCTGGGGCTGAGGATGTGGATTTCATGCCCCCGGGCAGCGAGGGCCTTGCCCACCTCCGTGGCCACGACGCCCGAGCCGCCGAAGGTGCTGTAGCAGGAGATACCGATGCGCATGGAAGATCCTCACAAGGAGCGTGTCCGAGTAATGGGTGGGGGCTGCACTGGGACGCCAACCGAGGGAGACAAGGCAGGCGACGAAGGCCTTCTCGGTATCGGCTGCGCCGATATGCGAGACAAACTGAAACTTGGTGGGCCCAAGGTCGAGGAGCCTAACGAAGTATCCCGACGGCTACCGCCCCAGCCCGAAGGGTTGATGGCAAAGGGCTCCCATGCTGCGTCACCGGGCTTGGCTCGGGCCTCCGGTCCTCGGGGCTTTGCCCCCGCCATCGGATGTGCCGATGCGGCCCTATCCGCTGCGCGGATGGTGAACGACGAACCACGTTGCCTTGCGGGCCTTTCCTGGCGGTACATCCCGGCTGGCTTCATCGCGGCATCGTCGGGTTTTGTTACGGCCTCTATGTTCGGTCATGCTGAAAGGGTGCAACCCCCGCCGAAACCCTTTTTCGAGACCCTCCACACCCTGCTGG
>JANXYT010000306.1 GCA_025355915.1 Holophagaceae bacterium | reverse complement strand
TGTTCTGGAGGGTCACCAGCACCGGCAGCACCTCACCCCGTTTGACCCGCGCCTTCAACAGCCGCACCCCCGCGATGCCTGTCAGATCCAGCCGTTCTTCGGCCTTGATGGTGAGCGAGATGCCCTCAAAGGTGGGCTTCTCAAAGGGGTTCAGGCAGATCGCCTGCAGCATGCCGCCCACGTACTGGGCCAGGCGGCCGGGATTCAAATCCGCGATGACGTTTTCGATCACGATGGCCGGGTGGCCCGCCAGCTTGATGTTGCCCTGCATGGACAGGCTCTGGAGGCCGAGGCCCCGGGTGTGGGCATCCAGGGTCTGCGCCACGGCCGTGGCGGCCAGGGCGGCCGTGGCCACCGGGTGGTCCATGATCTCGAAGCGGAAGTTCAGGGTGCGCTTGCCGCCCAGGTTCAGGCCGATGCGCAGAGGGACCATGCGGGCCTCGGCCCCCAGGAGGCCCGCCACGCCCGAACTGCGATCCAGCCGGAGCGCGCCAATGGGCGCCACCGGCATGGCCAGCTTGAACGAGTTCTGATAGCTCGCCACGGTGGTGGCCACGGTGGCCGACCAGAGGGGCAGGTCCACGGGCCCCAGGTTGAAGAGCTGATGCCCGAAGAGCAGGACCCGCTTCCCGGAGACATAGGTGATGGTGCCCGCCGCCGCCAGATCCAGATCGCCCTGCATGAGGGTGATGGCGACCATGCCGCCGGGCTCGACGGGGCTGGCCTCCTCCCGGCTTCCAGACAGGGTGGGCCCCGCCGCGGTGAAGGTGACCGGCCACCCGGCCCACAGGCGTTGGGCCTCGGCTCCCAGGGCACTCCCCGCCAGAGCCATGGATAACGATGGGGGCTCCGAATCGCCCATCACGGTCCGATAGTCCAGCATCTGGCCCAGGAGGGCGGCCTTGAGCACCTTGGGAGGTTCCAGCTTGGGCAGGATGAGGGGCGTGCGGCTGGGGGCGGTCTCCGGGATGTCCCGCAGCTGGTCCAGCATCTCGGCGATGGGGGTGATGCCTCCGATGGGCTCCTTCTCGAAGGCGATGCCCGTGCTCAGGGCCCCGATGAGTTTCCCGTCGATGTAGCACGGACTGCCGCTCATGCCTGCCAGGATGCCGGTTTCTGCCAAGGGACCGCCAGAGGCCCTCACCATGATGCGGCTCCGGCCCGGGGCGGCGTTCTTCTGGACGCCCAGCACCTCGAACTCGAAGCGTTCAATCTTCCCGCCCTGGAACACGGTCCGGCCGTACCCCTTCATGCCCGCCCGGATCTCGCCTACCCCGAGGGTGGCCGGGGCCTGGGCGAAAAGGGATGTCATGGACAAGAATAAAGCGGCGGTGGCGGCCAGTTTCATGGGGATCTCAAGGAAAGAAAGAAGCCTAACAGACGGCCCCCCGCGGACCCCCTTGTGACCTTGAGGTGTCTTCCAAGTGATTTTCGTTCCTTGACCCAAAGGTCCCCTTCTTTCCAGGGCCCGGGGCAGCTACCCTCGAAGGCGGAGGAACTTCCCATGCGTTCAAGGCATTTAAGCTTCCCATCCCTCGTGGCCCTGCTGGTAGCGGCGGGCCCCATCATGGCCCAGGGCGTCTCCGCCCAGCTGGGTGGACGGGTGCTGGATTCCAAGGGGGCTACCGTCGCCGGCGCCACGGTGGTCATCCGCAATGGCGAGACCGGCCTCACCCGGACGGTCCAGACCTCCAGCGAGGGTCGCTACCTGGCGACGCTGCTGCCCGTGGGCCCCTACACGGTGACCGTCACCAAGGCCGGCTTCCAGACCGCCGCCAACATCAAAGTGAATCTGAACCTGGGTGACGCCGCCCCCCTGACCATCCGCCTCGCTTCCGATTCCGGCGCCGTGGTGGAAGTGCTGGCCACGACCGCCCAGGTGGACACCGAGCGCGCCAGCGCCGCCGCCATCATCTCCACAGATAACCTGACCAATCTCCCCGTCTTCAACCGCTCCTTCACCAACCTGGCCACGCTGGCACCTCAGGTCGTGGTGGACAGCAGCCGCGGCAACCTGGCCATTGCGGGCCAGCGCGGCGTAAACACCTCCATCAACATCGACGGCGGCGACAACAACGAGGCTTTCTTTGGTGGCGCCATGGGCGCGGCCGAGGGCAAAGCACCTTTCACCATCTCCATCGAGGCCATCCGCGAGTACCAGGTCATCACCGACGGCGCCAGCGCTGAGTTCGGCCGCATGGGCGGCGGCTACGTGAACGCCATCACCAAGAACGGCACCAACGATCTCAGTGGCAGCCTCTTCGTCTACACCCGTCCCCGCCTCTTCGTGGAAGCCGGCCCCACCCTGCTTCAGCCAAGCGGAACCAGCACATCCAACCCCGTGGGCAACTTTCAGCAGCAGCAGTTCGGGTTCAGCCTCGGCGGCCCCATCATCAAGGACAAGCTCTTCTTCTTCGTAGCCTACGACGCCCAGCGCCAGAAGACCCCCATCAACATGGTCTGGGGCGGGGGCACGCCCGTGGCCCTGGATCCCACCATCGCGGGCCAGGCCAATGACGCGGTGCTCATCGGCAAGGCTGGCGCCTATTCCAGCAAGGCGGACTCCGACACCCTGTTCGCCCGCTTTGACTGGAACATCACCACGGACCAGACCCTCCAGCTGCGGCTGAACCACTCCAAGTTCAAGGGTGACGTGGGCGCCGGCATCACCGCCTCCTACGAGAACCTGGCCTCCGACGTGGTCACCACCGACGCCTACGTGCTGCAGTGGAACTGGG
>JANXYT010000035.1 GCA_025355915.1 Holophagaceae bacterium | reverse complement strand
ACCGCGGGGCGCCCGCCTGGCTTCATCCCTCCGGGCGAGGGGTGGCGGGCGTCGCGATGCCGCGTCACCTCCAGCTATCGCGGCGCGGTGCGCCGCTCCTGCTCGCCTTCGACTCGCAGAGCCGGAGCCTCCGTCGCGCGTAGTACCCGTTACGCTTCGACTCGCGTTCCTCGCCTCGCTCGCCCGGCACCCCTCGCGCGGCGCCGTGGGGTTCTGTTTAGGCGCTCTATGTCTACTGGACCGTGGGATGAACCCCCTCCGGCCCGAGCCGCAGGAGCAGCTGATCGAAGCCAGCGCTGAGGCGCACTTCAGCTCCCAACAGCCATTCCGGCAGGGGCTTCAGCTTCGATGGGGGAAGCAGCACCACCTCGCCGGCCCTCAGGATGGGAAGCTCCAGGCCTTCCCAGGTTTTCAGCGGCATGCTGCGCCGGGCGGCGCCCACTTTGAGGTCCAGGCTGCCCGTGGGCCACTCGTCGGACATCCATGCGCCCAGGACGGCGCCCCCGCCGTTCTCCAACGCCAGACAGAACCCCGCGATGCCACCCCCGGCGAGACCGATCACCGCCAAGCCCGGCTGGGGTGCGCCCAATAGATCTGCGCCACCGCCTCCGACACCGAAACGGTCGAGGCCTTGCCCATCCATCCGCCGCAGGACCGAGGGCCGAGGCAGGCAGGGCAGCAGGTCGATGGCTTCAACGACCGGCGCCAGGGAGGCCGGCAGGGTGCCTCTCCGCTCCCATTTCTCGGCATAGGCCACGGTCTGTTTGACGCGGGCCAAAGCCCTGACTCCACCCTCCAACACCCGGCGCAGGCTCGCGGGAACCAGCGCATCCGCAAGGCGCTCTGGGTCACCCTCGCCCAGCTTGCGCAACCGGACCGCCTCGATGCGGTTCACATCCGCCAGCCGGCCCGAGACCAGCCGGGCCACGAGGGCCCGGCGTTCCATCGGCCCTTCGGCCCAGACGGCGGTACCGAGGAACATGGAAGAGCTCATGTCCACGCCCCACCTCGCCGCGCGGCGTCAGGTCCCTTGGCTCGGACCTCCGGCCCTCGGGGCTTCGCCCCCGCAACCGCCTTCGGCGATTCGGCCCTATCCGCTTTGCGGATGGTGAACAACGAACCACGTTGCCCTGCGGGCCCTTCCTTCCGGTGCATCCCGGCTGGCTTCATCGCGGCATCGTCGGGTGTGGACATGAGCTCTTAGTCCTGCGCCTCGAGCCATTCGCGCGTGGTAGCCGCGAGGGGCTTGGGCCGGTTGGTGGCGAAATCGAGCATCACCTGGACGGTTTTCCCTTCTGCGAACAAGGCCCCGCCGAGCCCCTTGGTGAGGCGGTAGCTCAGCTCGAAGGAACTTTTGCCCACCTTGGTGCAGTGCAGTTCCACCCGCACGTCGTCGCCCAGCAGGATCGGGATGCGGTAGTCCACCTCGGCGCGGGCGATGAGAAACCCCTCCTCCTGGAACTTCCGTCCCCCCAGGAACGTCCGCCACCACTGGAACCGCGCCTGCTCCATGTAGCTGACCACCACGGCGTTGTTCACATGGCCCATGGCGTCCAGATCGCTGAAGCGCACCTCGAGGGGATGGGAAAAGGGCATGGGGCCTCCGGATGTTCCAACATACCCGGATCTTATGACATCATGCGCCGATGCCCGCACCCCTCTTGCTCGCCTACGACCCTGCCTGCACGCTCTGCTGCCGGATGGCTCTGCGGCTGGCTCGGCGGGACCGCCAGGGCCTGCTGCTCATCTTCTCCGTGGGCGATCCCAACCTGCTGGCCCTGGCTCCCGAACTGGGCGGAAAGCCCGTGGAGAAGGAGATCCACGGCCTGGACTTGGGCACTCGGGAGATCTTCGCCGGGGCCGACCTGCTGCGGCCCATTGCCCGGCGCTTGCCGGGCTGGCAGTGGCTCTCCCCGGTCCTGGGCGTCCCCGGGTTCCCCCGCCTGCTGAACCGCCTCTACCTCCGCTGGGCGGCCTGGCGGTTCCGCCGCACGGGCCGCCAACCCTTCGCGTAGCCTATAGAGTGCCTAACCAAACCCCGACGAGGCCGCGATGAAGCCAGGCAGGATGCACCGCAAGGAATGGCCCGCAGGGCAACGTGGTTCGTTGTTCACCATCCGCGAAGCGGATAGGGCCGAATCGCCGCAGGCGATTGCGGGGG
>JANXYT010000034.1 GCA_025355915.1 Holophagaceae bacterium | reverse complement strand
CAGGATCTCGAAGCGCCGGATCCCCGCGGGGATTTGGACACGCACCTCGTTGCCCTCTTCTTGTCCCACCAAGGCCATGCCGATGGGGGAGCTGATGCTGAGATGCTGCGGATGGCCATCCAGTTCCTCCGGAAGCACCAGCGTGTAGGTGAATTTCTCTTCGGAATCCAGGTCCAGGATCGTGATTTTGGACCCGTAGGCGGCCCTGGACTTGGGCAAACGGCTGATGTCCAGGCTGGCGACCTCGGCGATGCGCTTCTCCAGCGTCACCATCCGGTTCTGGTACATGTCGCGCTTGGCGAGGGCCTGCTCGTACTCCGCGTTCTCGGACAGGTCGCCCTGCCCGGCCGCGCGGGCGATCTCCTGGGGAATGTCCACCAGGAGGGCCTGTTTGATGTCCTTGAGATCCTTCTCGAGCTTCACGAGCACGTGCTTGGGCATGGGGACTTCCGGGAAAAGGAGGGTCAAAAAAAGGCGGGCCGAGGGGCCCGGTTAGACAGGGGAGGTTAGGATCGATTCTATCCACTCCCGGGGCGGAAGCGGAGCGGGAAGGGGATGCCCTTCGCCGGGGCGGGTCTTGAAGCGCCGGTGCATCCAGAACCACCAGCGGGGATCCTTGCGGATCTGGGCCTCGATGCGGGCGGTCATGAGCTGGGTGGCCACCCAGGCATCCTTGGCTGGGTCGCCGGTGATGGGCACCTCGAAGGGGGGCTCGAAGCGCACGGTGGTGGTACCGTCGGGGTTGGGCCAGCTGAAGACCGGCAACACCGGCAAGCTGTAGCGGGCCGCCAGACTACCGGCGGTACCGTAGGTCGAGGCCCACTGGCCGAGAAACTTCGCCCACACGCCTGCGGTGAGGGCATCCTGATCCAGCAGAAACCCCACGCCGCGGCCGGCCTTGAGGGCTTTCAGCGTGTCGCGCATGGCTCCGGCCTTGAGGATCACCCGGTTGCCGAACCGGGTGCGGAAGGCCAGGGAGATGGGCTCCAGCAGGGGATTGTCCAGTTCCCGCCCGATGGCATCCAGGGTGCGGCCGTGGCGGCTCTGGGCCAAGGCGACGGCCTCCCAGTTGCCGTAGTGGCCCGTGAGCTGGATGAAGCCCTTGCCGCCGGCTTGGGCCGCGTCGAAGTGCTCCAGGCCCTCAACCTTGATCCAGCGGTCGAGCTCCTCCGGCGTGGCCCGGCGCAACCGCAGCAGGCCCACAAAGAGGGCGCCGAAATGCTTGAAACAGGCCTTGGACAGGGCCCGGGTCTGGGCCTCATCCAGGCCCAAGTCCGCGAACCGCATGTTCTCGCGCACGATGCGGCGGTGCCGAGGATCCACCAGATAGAACAGGGTGCCCGCGACTTCGCCGAGGGCCTGCACCGTGGCCCAGGGCAGACGCCCGATCACCCCATCCAGCAGTCGGAAAAGACCATACTCCAGGCGGTGGCGGAGGGTCGGCCTGGTCGGGACGGCGGTCGGGGTCATGTGGGCCATAAAAAAGGGGCGCCTCGGGGGAACGAGGCGCGAAGAATCAGCTTAACAGCAGCCGGGATCAGGATCCTTGTATGATTATTTTCAACACTTGCATCACCCAGCCTCCCGCGACAATGGCATGGTCATGCACCGGGGCCCGCCCCGGGCCCGGCTCAGTTCGCCGGCCTCGATCTGGATCAGGTACTTTTTGCCATCCAACAAGTTCAGGCTCATATCCGTCAGCACCTGCTTCGCCGACACCACGCAATAGCCGGCCCTGTCGAGGGCCTCACCGGTGGCAATGTTGCGGCGGTAGCTGGTGATGACTCCCGGGGCGAGGCAGAAGGCGTTGGCGCCGTCGGTCCACTGCTCCCGCTGCTGCAGGATGGGATCCGTCCCGCCGCAGAAGATGGGCTTCAGATCGATGCCCACGGCCTTCAGCGACTTGAGCAGGCTTGGGTGGGTGCTCATGCGCAGCTCGGCGTGGCACAGGTCGATGGAGGTCACGTTCAGCAGTTCGCGGCTGCCATTCAGGAAGTAGGGCGGGTAGACCAGGCACTCGTCCTCGCTGGTGCGCGTAAAGATGGTGTCCAGATGCATGGCGCTGCGCTTCTTGGGCATGAGCACCATGAGCAGGTGGTCGAAGCTGGTTTCGTCCTCAGCCCGGTGAGCACGGAGGCTTTCGGCCAACAGGTGAATGGCGTCGGCCTGGGTGCGCTCACTGCAACCCACGGCCAGCACCTTGTGGCTGAGTACCAGGATGTCACCGCCCTCGAGGCTCACAGGCGCCTTAATCTCACCGCGGACCAGCGGGGTCACCTGATCGAACCACTTGTCGTGGTCCGTGTGATGCTTCAGCCGCGGGTGATGGCGGAAGACGTAGCTGAGGATCAGCGGCTCGCGCTCCCGGGCCCAGGTGGCCATGGAGTTCACGCTGTAGCCGTCTCCAATCACGGACGCAGGATCCCGCATGAATAGAAGGTTAGGGACAGGCTGCACCCGGTAATCAAACTCTTGCTCCCAGGGCGTGTGGCCCGGCATGTCATCCCAGGGCATGCCGCCGATGACGCTTCGGGCCACATCCACCGGCGCCAGGTCGCGCAGCACATTGCAGGTATCGTCGGGCAGGCCCACGAGCCCCTGAAGATCCTTGATGAAAGCCAACTTCACACCCTCATCCTGCAGGGCCTCGACGAAGAGATCTTGGATATCCAGCACCTCGTCGGCCACCTTGGCCAGCACCTGACGGAACTGGCCGTGCTCGTGCCGGGCCAGATCACCGTGGAGAATGTCGTCGAAGAGCAGCTTCTCCATCATCCCCGGCACCATCAGATCCACTTCCGGTCCAGGGTTGTGCACCACCACCTGCTTCAGGCGGGCGGTTTCTGAAAAGACCGAAAGCTGGATGGGCTGCATGGGGATTCCTCGGAACCCGGCAGATTAACACGGAGGCCGCGTCCTGACTGCATCTGAGGCTTTCAATTGACCCCCGGGTTCGATATTCTTTACCGAATTTGTCGGATATTTTTCTTGAACCTCTCCAGGCCCCGCCTTAGCCTGATTATTCCCACCGAAACCCCGGGGTAAGCCCCCCATTGGAGGTTCTATGACCGCATTCGTCACCCAGCCCGCACCCGACTTCAAGGCCGACGCCCTCGTCAACGGCGAGTTCAAGCAGGTTTCGCTGTCCGACTACAAGGGCAAGAAGGTCGTGCTGTTCTTCTACCCCCTCGACTTCACCTTCGTCTGCCCCACCGAGATCCTGGCCTTTGCCGATGCAGCCAAGGAATTCGAAGCCCGCAACACCCAGGTGATCGGCGTCAGCGTCGACTCGAAGTTCAGCCACCATGCCTGGGTAAACACCCCCCGCAAGGACGGCGGCATCCAGGGCGTGACCTTCCCGCTCGTCTCCGACCTGAACAAGACCATCGCCCAGGACTACAACGTGCTGCTGCCCATCGGCATCGCGCTGCGCGGCCTGTTCATCATCAACAAGGACGGCATCCTGAAGCACATCACCGTGAACCACAACGACCTGGGCCGCAGCGTGGAGGAAGTCCTGCGCCTCCTCGACGCCGTGGACTTCAGCGAAGAGCACGGCGAAGTCTGCCCCGCCAACTGGCACAAGGGCCAGAAAGCCATGAAGCCGACCGCCGATGGATTGAAGGCTTACGTGGCCGCCAAGTAGACCGGCAGAGAACGAATGAAGCGGGTGCCGAAAGGCGCCCGCGGCGTGTACGCAGAG
>JANXYT010000016.1 GCA_025355915.1 Holophagaceae bacterium | reverse complement strand
CCTTGGGCAGTTTGGCGTTGGGTACCATGCCGCCGGGCTGGTCCCAGTTGCCGATGATGGCGTTGAGGATGGCCTGGGCCCGGCGCATCTGGAAATCGTTCTGGTACCACGACGAGCGGCGGCCTGCGTAGTAGAGGGCGCGGGGCGCGGCGTCGGCGAATTCGCGGGCGATGCGGATGATGTCCTTGGCGGGGATTTCCGTTTCCTGCTCGGCCCACTCGGGCGTATAGGGCTTCACGTGCTCGGCCAGCTGCTCGAAACCCGTGGTGTAGGCGGCCACGAAATCCTTGCTGTGGCGGTTCTCCTTGATGATCACGTGGATCAGGGCAAGGATGAACGCCAGGTCGGTGCCGGGCTTGATGGGGTGCCACTCGTCGGCCTTGGCGGCGGTGACGGTGAAGCGGGGATCGAGGTAGACCAGCTTGGCCTTGCGCTCCATCACGCTGCCGATGAGATCCATCGTGTCGGGCGTGATGATGCTTTCGAAGCGGTTCGCGCCGGACATGATGACGTATTTGCTATTGAGCAGATCGAAGCTGGGCACCGTGCCAAACGTGGCGCTGTAGGCCAGGTTCACCGAGGCCAGGCACAGCGTCGGATGCCGCACGAGGTTGGGCGAGCCGAAGGCCAGGCCGAGGTTCTTGAAGAAGACTTCCTGGAAGCCCTCGGTGGAGGACCAGAGGGACGCCTCGGGGCCGTGCTTCGCCTTCACCTCGGCGAGCTTCTTGGCGGCGAAGTCGAAGGCCTCGTCCCAGCTCACGGGCTTCCACTTGCCTTCGCCCCGGGCCCCCACGCGAATCATGGGCTGCTTGAGGCGGTCGGGATCGTAGACCTGCTTGATGGCCGCGTTGCCGCGCGCGCAGAGCATGTCACGGGATTTCGGGTTCTCGGGGTTGGGGTTCAGCTTCTTCACGAAGCCGCCCTCGACCACGGCGATGGCGGAGCACTTGTTGGGGCAAAGCTCGCAGGTCGTCGGGACTTCCCGGTTGTCGGCGGCGGAGGTTCGGCCCTTCTTGAAGTATTTGAGGCATCCCACCTGGACCGTGGCGACGGCTCCGGCGGTGACTCCCGCAGCCTTCAGGAACAGGCGGCGATCCATGCGAGTGGTTCCCATCGGGGTCTCCCTGATGATACGGGGATGGTGAAAGCCGGGCCGGAAGGTTGCCCTTCCGGCCCGGGTGGTCCAGGTGCTAGAACTTCACTTCGATCGAGGCGTAGGTCGACTTCACCGTGGCGGGGAAGCTGTACTGCATCATGGGGTTCTTCGAGAGGTCGAAGTTCTCCAAGGGGCCGGGGGCGATCTGCCATCCGCTGAACGCATGGCTGTACTTGTAGTCCAGGTAGCCGAGGCGGAAGGCGGCGTTCTTGGCGAACTGCCAATGGATGTAGCCCTCCCAAACATCGCCGCGGGTACCGAGCTTTTCCGTGGCCTCGCCAGTGGCGGGGCTGTACGTCCACCACTTCGGGGATCCGTGGTTGAACTCGACGCCGAATCCGATCTTTTCGGTGGGATCCCAGCGGAAGCCGCCATAGATGGCATTGGCGGTCTGGCTCTTGTTGGCGTCACCCAGGAGGCCGCCGAAGCCGGTCAGCAGGGTGTTCGGTCCGCCAAAGGCTGGAGGCATGTTCCAGTAGGCACCGTACTGGCTCTGCTTGCCATTCGGATGGCTCTTCAGGTAGCCGTAGCTGGCGACGTAGGTGAACGTGTCGCCGATCTTGTGCTTCCAGGTGGCGGTCCACTGATCCATGTCGCCCAGGTTGTTGGTGGCAGTGACGTACTGGGTGCTGGGCATGCCGCCCATGCCAGGCGTGGCGGGCACGGGGAAGTTGTTGGTGGTGCCGTACGGGATATCCGTCATGTTGCCCATGCGGTTGTAGCCCAGGTAGAAGTTCGTGCTCTGGACGCTGTCGCCGATCTGGAACAGCAGGGGCATGTCGAACATGGCGCCCAGGACGGTGCTGTCCTTGAGGGGGCCGATGGAATTGACCTGGAGGCTGGCATTGGCCGGGTTCGTCATGGTGGCGTTGGTGAAATTGAAACCCACCACCGCGGCACTGCTCTTGGAGGATCCGCCACCGAAGCCGGACTCATACCCGACGCCGTAGCAGATGCCCAGCAGGGTGCCTTCGGGCAGGCCGATCTTGTCGAGCTGGAACTTGAAGCCGACGCCATCCACCTGCGCGTTGACGGCAAGGGCCTGGGGTGTGGCCTGGCGCTCGACGCCGTCCTTCACTTCGAACGGAGGCCCGTCGGAGGTGTTCTGGCGACCGATGGACAGGATGCCCACGGGGAAGTCATAGACGAGGCTGGCGCGCTCGACATGAAGAACATCCGTGCCGGGGACCTTGACGCTGGCGAACGAATTCGAAACGGTGTTGGGCGAGCCATTGAAGGTCGGGACATCGGCGCCACCGTGGACCTTATACATCGTCAGGCGGCCCATGATCTTGGCGTGCTCATTGATGGTGATGCCCATCTTGAGACGCAGGCGGGTGGACCACTGGACGGAATTCGTCCAATCCTGGGCCTTGACCTGCTGAGCGACGGGCATGGGGAAGCCAGTCGCGGGGCCGGGGCCGGGATTCTGAATGAAGCCCATGAACTGCTGATAGGGCTTGAAGCCCCACTCGTTGCTTTCGAAGCGGGTGCGGAGATCGCCGCCCCACTGGATGTTGTCGCCGGCGACCTTGGTCTCGACCTTGACGAGGCGCGTATCGACTTCCTGCGCCGCGGTGGCCTTTTCATCAACGGCCTTCAGCTGGATTTTCAGCTGTTCGATCTGCTTCTGCAGATCTTCGTTGGACTGGGCACTCAAGGCCGCAGGCGCCAACATGGCGACGAGGGCGAGGGTGATGCGGGAGTTCATGGGGTGTCCTCCAGGTGGTGGGTTCAGGGGTAGGGGTTGGGGGGTGAGAAACGCGCGAAGAGCGATCAGCCGCCGCAGGTTTCGGGCTGCGGGGAATCGGAAGCATGGTTGACCAGGAAGGTCTGGACGTCCTTGACCTGCTCGGGCTTCACGACGGAATCGAGTTTCTCGGCGCCCTTCTTGTGCTTGCCGGTGGCGAAATACGCCTTCCACTGGGCCTGGGTCTTGGAGAGCGGGGTGATCTCCTTGGCGGCGCCGCCGGGGGCGTGGCAGGACTTGCAGGTCTTCTTGAAGAAGAACTTGCCCTTGGTGTCACTGCCGCCCTGGGCGGCCAGAGGCACCGCGAGCGCGGCGATCACGGCGAGTAGCTTCAGGGTGTTCCGCATGGAGCACATCCTTTCTGTGTGGGTGAGAGGGCGGCGATCCGCCGAGCCTCAGTGGCTCTGGCATTGAATCTCCGAGACGTAGTGGAGGCTTCGAAGTGGCGCGCCAGCAGCGCCTTTTAAATAGAGGATGAACGGGTGTATAACGGGGTCAAGTCGTTCGTGATCATGGTCACCAATAATTAAATAACCACGAAGTAATTTGATTTCAAACCTTCAATTGGCATGGATCTGGAGACTTTCGAATGGGTGGGGGAGGGCCTGCTATCGTGGGGATCCGAGGATGCGCCCATGGATGAACCCCACGCCCTTCCCACGCCCGAGCAGGATGCCGCCGTGACCCCCGTGATGGGGCTGGCCTTGAAGCGGCAGGTGCTGGTGTGCACCTCGAAGAGCTGCACTGCCAATGGTTCAGAGGCGGTGCTGGAGGCATTCAA
>JANXYT010000296.1 GCA_025355915.1 Holophagaceae bacterium | reverse complement strand
ATCCTCATGGGCCAGACCGAAGCGCCCCTCACCATCCGGCCCTTCCTGGCGCGCATGACCCGCAGTGAGCTCATGCTGGTCATGACCGCGGGCATGGCCCACGTCTCCGGCAGCATCATGGTGGCCTACGTGCAGGTGGCGCACGTGGACATCGTCCACCTGCTCACGGCCGTGATCATGACGGCGCCCGGGGCGGTGATGATGGCCAAGCTGCTGGAACCGGAAACAGAATTGCCCGAAACGGCCGGTGGCGTGAAGGTGGACATCCCCAACCACGATGCGAACGTGCTGGATGCCGCGGCCCGGGGGGCCTTCGAGGGCGGCCAGTTGGCGTTCAATGTGGCGGTGATGCTGATCGCGTTCATCGCGCTCATCTACTTGCTCAATGGACTGATGCAGGCCATCCACCCCGGCTTCAGCCTGGAACTGATCCTGGGCTGGGTGTTCAAGATCCCCGCCTTCCTCATGGGCGTGCCCTGGACCGAGGCTGGCCAGGTGGGCGGCCTGCTGGGCAAGCGCATGGTGGTGAATGAATTCGTGGCCTTCCTGGATCTCGGGGCCATGACCCAGCTTTCCGCCAAAGCGAAGCTGATCTCCACCTTTGCCCTCTGCGGCTTCGCCAACTTCAGCAGCATCGCCATCCAGGTGGGGGGCATCGGGGCCCTGGTGCCGGAGCGACGGGGCGATCTGGCCCGTTTGGGCCTTCGGGCCATGCTGGCGGGGACCTTGGCCAACTTCCTGAGCGCCTGCATCGCCGGGATCCTGACCTAGTAGGTAAATATTTCTTTGTATTGAAGCTTCTGCTGGATCGAAAATGGCCGATAGGGAGGTCAATGGAGGTATCCCGTGACCTTGCTTCGCCCCGCAATTCTCTCGTTTGTCCTGGTTACAGGGGCCTTCGCGGCTGGAGACTATGACGCCCTCCTGGGGGCGATGAAGAAATCCTGGCCCCAGTGCGCGACGATCGCGGTGGTGTGCGATGCCAATTCCAGCAAGGCCGCCCTGGCCACCCTCACGGGCGCCGCGAGCGGCATGAAGGTCATGGTGGTGGATGTGAGGGGCCCCCAGGACATGGGCAAGGCCATCGGGACCCTGACGGGGCGGAAGCCGGATGCCGTCATCCTCCTGGCGGGGGATCATGTGGCCGGGGATGGTTCTTCCGCCGCGAGCTTCCTGATCCAACGCATGGCTGCTTTGAAGGTGCCAACCGGCGCTACCACCGAAGCGGGAGTCAAGCAGGGCGCGGCCCTGGGTATCGGGCCCGGCACCGGTGGCAAGCTGATGTCCAACGCCAAGGTGGCGGCCGTGGCCGGCGTGGCTGTGCCGCCTGGCGCCACGGCGCTTTAAGGCACGGCCCTCAGAATCTCCCCTTCAGGGAATGCGCGTAGCCGGTGAGTTCCACGTAGGCTTCGCCCACCTCGCGCCCGGTGCCGTCCAGGACCCTGCAGGCGCCTTCCCAATAGGTGATTCCGCCCCTGCGCCCGGTTCGAAGCTCTTGATCCAGCAGGATGGGCACGAGGGTGAAGGGTTCTCCCCAGGCCTCCAGCACCAGGGGAATCGGGTACACCGCGCCACTGGCTGAACTCCGCCAGGCCCCGGCCCCGCGCATCAGGAAGGCACGTGTGCTGCGGCGGATGTGTCCGGTGGAATCCATCTCGGTCACCGAGGAAAAGGGATCCTGACTGCCATCCTTCCGGCGCAGGCGGTAGGCCATCAGGCTGCGGCCGTCCCGCAGTTGGATCCCCGCCCAGTCCCAGCCCACTTGGTCCTGGTCGAGCTGGTTGGAGCTGAATTCATGATCCATCCAGCTGAGCCCCCGCACCGGAAGGGCGGCCCCTTCCGGCAGGCGGAGCGTGCCCCGGCTGCGCAGGCGAGGATAGGTGATGTAGTGGCTCGCCGCGCTGGGGTCAGCACCCTTCCGGCTGACGCCGTCCTCGCCAAAGATGACCGGCTGCGTGTCGGGATCCAAGGTCAGTTCCAGTCGGGCGCCCCGAACCGTCAGGCCCAGCTGGATCCGCCCAGAAATGTCCTGCTCCACCTGCCAGTCCTGCTGGAACACCGCCAGTCGCTCCTCCGCAGCCCCAGCCAGGAGACCCGCCCGGTCCAGGCGCTCGTCCACGAGGAATCGTTGGCCTGCTTCGTCTGTGATCACGGCGTGGGCCAGGTGGAGTTGGTCACTGCGCCAGGCCGGTGAACCCTTCCAAACCGCTCGGGGCGAGGCCTGGCGGAAGAAGGTGAGCTGGTAGCCGAATCGGCGGGTGCCGTCCTGGGTCCAGAGGTGGCCCGTGAAGTACCACCACTCGGTGCGGAAGGCCGGGTGGCTGCCGTGATCCCTGGGAAAGGCGAAGGGGTAACCGGGCCTGGCGGTGGCGAAGCCCCCGGCATCCGGGATCCCCGCGCTACAAAGGAGGGCCAAGCCTGCCACGAGGATGGCCTTCATGCCCCCTCCTCCACTTCCCGGTCCGCGCCAAGCCTTGCCCCCCAGCGGGCGGTGGGCGCCAGCACCAGGAGGGCCGCGCCCACCGTGGCCAGCGTGACCAGACTGAGGAACCGCCAGGGGATCGAGAAGTGCAGGGTCCATCCAAACACCTGGGGATTCAGCACGTCCACCAGGATTCGCGCCAGGATCAGCCCCAGTCCCAGGCCGGCCAGAAGACCCGCGAGGGTCACGCCGACGCCCTCCAGCATGAGGATTCCCATGAGATCCGCCCGGGTCGCGCCCAGGGCCCGCAGGGACCAGATCTCGCCTCGACGGGCCAAGGCAAGTCCCGTCAGCCCCTGGGCCAGGCCGAGTACCGCCACGATGAGGCCGATGGCTTCCAACGCATAGGTCAGGGCAAAGGTCTGTCGGAAAATGGTGGTGACCTGGGCCCTCAAAGCGCCATTGCTGCGCACCTGGAGGCCGGGATGATCGCGCCGGAGGCGAGTGGCGACCTGCTCAGCTGATGCACTGTCCCGCAGATACAGCGCTAGGCTGGCCACGCGGGCGTCCTGGAACCAGGCCAGAAAGACCGGTCGATCCAGAATCAGGCTGCCGCGTTCGTTTCCATAGTCCGCGAGCACGCCCCTCACGGTGACTTTCCGGATGCCGCCAGAAACGGGAAGGTCCAGAATCTGGCCGACGTGGACCCCGAAGTGGCGCGCGAAGGTTTCGGAGACCAGCACGCCGGGATCCCTGGTTCCCCCCGCACGCAGGGCCAGCAGGGGTCCGGGGAAGGGGCCGCCGGCGGCCAGGATCAACCCACCCTTGGCTGCCTGAACACCCATGTCCCCAGCCCCGAGGAAGGTGGGACGGTCCCGGAAGGTGATGGGGAGCATCTGAAAGCGGTCTGCGGCCGCCACGGAGGGGTCCGAGGCGACCTGATCGGCCGTGATCGGGCTCATGCGGTGCTGGCTGCCCGCGCCGCTGGCTCCGATCGGAGCCACATAGAGGTCCGCCCGGAGGCTGCTGCCAATCCAGACAAGCACGGTGCGTTCGAAGCTCTGAACCATCACGCCCATGCCGGAGGCCATGCCGACGGCCACGGCCAGAGCGGCGGCGGCGAACCCGTGGCGCCCCGTCGGCCGCAACAGGGGGCGCAGGGCCAGCCTCAGCCGCCATTGGCGGGTCCCTCGCCCCGGGAGGCCCAGCAGAGGCAAGAGCGCCACCGCCAGCAGGGATCCTCCCACCAGGACCAGCCCCGATCCAGCATAGGCATGCCAGGCGACGCCTGGGGAGGGGTGGAGGCCATAGGCGAGGGTCACTCCGAGGGCCAGAGCGCCCATCCCGCCCAGACTCACCCGGCCCCAGGGCACGGGTGTAGGTCCCCCGTCCCGGGCCAGCAGCTGGACCGGCGGGGTCAGGGCAGCCCGCCGGGCAGGCACCCAGGCCGCGCCCAGACAGGCCAGGAACCCCAGGGCAAGGGCGAGCGCGGCTTCCCCCCCATGCAGGGGAGTACTGTGGGCTGCGCTGGCGCCGTACAGGGCATTCACGGTCTGGCTGACGGCTCTCACACTGCCCTGGGCCAGAACCCAACCCAGGCCAAGCCCCAGCAGACTGCCCACCAGTCCCAGCAGGGCCGCCTCGCCAAGGACCAGGCGGGTGACCCCGGTGGGGGGGTGCCCCAGGGCACGCAAGGTAGCCCAGGTCTCGCGCCGCCGGTTCACGGAGGCATCAAAGGCCTGAAAGAGCAGGTAGGCCCCCACAGCCAGAGCAATGAGGCTGAGGATGGTGAGGTTGAAGCGAAAGGCTGCGGTCATGGTGCGCCCACTTTCGGCCCGCTGTTCCGGGGGTTCCAACACCAGACCGGTGGGTAGCACACGCCGAGCCTGTTCCTCCAGTTCCGTCAGCCGAACGCCAGGGCGAAGGCCCCATTCGATTCGATCCAATTCGCCCTCGCGTCCCAGCACGCGCTGAGCCGCCGGCAGATCCATGACCAGTTGGTTCCGCTGTAATTTGGGCTGGTGGGGCAGGTCAGGGAGGACCCCCACCACCTGGAGGCGCACGGGTCGGTCCTGGACGAAACCCTCCAGATATCCGCCCGGACCGAGGCCCTCCGCGGCGAGGGCGGCGGTGATCAAGACCGCCTCCGGATCCTGGATGGCCGCATAGAACGCTTCAGTCGCATCACCGCGAGAAGGTCCATCCTGAGGACTGACTGGGTCGCCACCGACACCCACGCCGATGCCCACCAGGTCCAGACCCGTCAACTGGAAGCCGTCCAGAGCGCCGGCCCGGGCAAAACTGCCTTCGACCACGGGCCGCATCCAGCCCCACTCCGTGAGCGGTCGCAGGGTCGGCAGAAGGGACTCTCGAAGGGGCCCAGCCTCGGTGCGCATCACGAGGTCGGAGCCCTGCCCCACGCCGCGGGTGAACTGCTCAAAGCTCGCCACCGCCGCCCGGTTGGCGAGGCGGATGGAGAGGAACACGGCCACGCCCAGGGCCACGGCCGCCAGGGTGAGCAGAGCCCGGCCCCATTCCCGGAGCAGGGCTCGGACCACCAGACGCCGGACCAGCCAGGTCAAGCGGCGCCGTTCAGGATTCGGCCGTCTTCCATGTGCAGCACCCGATGGCAGATGCGGGCGGCTGATTCCGAATGGGTGACCAGGACCAGGGCTGACCCTTGCTGTTCCGTGAGGTCCGCCAACAGGGAGAGGACGGCCTGGCCCGAGGCGCGATCCAGGTTTCCCGTGGGTTCGTCCGCCAGCAGCACCGCGGGCCGGGCCGCCAGGGCGCGGGCCACGGCGACCCGCTGCATTTCCCCGCCCGACAGTTCGGAGGGCCAAGCCCCGGCCCGGTGGGCGAGGCCCACGGCGTCAATGAGTTCCGAACACCTTGCGCGAATCCGGGCCTCGGGCCACTTGAGCATCCTCAGGGGCAACTCCAGGTTCTCCTCCGCCGTCAGGGTGGGGATCAGATGGAAGAACTGGAAGACCGTTCCCAGGCGCGAACGCCGCAGGTCCGCAAGCCGCGCTGGGCTGGCCTGATGGAGGGGCTCACCGTCGAGCAGAATGCTGCCCTCATCAGGCCGATCCAGACCCCCCAGCAGATTCAGGAACGTGGTCTTGCCGCAGCCGGAGGGCCCCAGCAATGCCACCCGCTCGCCGGCCTCCAACTCAAGGTCCAGGGCGCGAAGCACCCAACGCGTTTCGAATCGCTTGCCCACGCCCTTTGCCTGAAGCACTGCCATGGTGCCTCCCCTGCCAAACTCTATCGGAGGAAGGGAAAAGGCAAAAGTCTAATAAAATTATCGGACAACCCGCTTATCGGCGACCCTCAGCCTGATTCTTTTCAAGCCCAAAAGCGGGAACCACAGATTTCACAGATTTTCACTGATTGGCGCCGACCCAACGCGCATGGGCCCGCCGAAGGCGCCCCCACTGGAGCCCATGCTCACGAAGCACAGCCCCCAAAGCGGAACTCGGCCCCTGTTTTAATCTGTGTGAATCGGTGAAATCTGTGGACCCAAGGCCTTTTCTGCGTCATCTGCGGCATCCACGGTTTCCTGCTCTTCAAGCGGAGTCTCACCGATAATCAGGTTGGACAATTTCAGGATCTTCTCGGCCGTCATGGGGAGGGTCGATGCCACGCCAGCCCGCCTTCCAGGCGAGGTTCATGGCCAGCGCCAGGGCAATGTAGGTCGCGAAGAATCCCACAAAGAAACGCTGCTGGAAAAGGATCAACAAGGCGAAGAACAGCACGATGCTGAAGCTGGTGACCATGGCCGCACGGGGACTGGTGGCTCGTTTTTTGAAGCTCGGGAAGCGGATCGTCGAGACCATCAACAGGCCGACAAGGAAGAGTTCCGCGGCGAACCAGTAGGCGTGGGCGGCCGTGTCGGGTGGCGTGGGATGCCAGATGATCACCGAGGCCACGCAGGCGGCCCCGGCTGGGATCGGAAGGCCCACGAAATAGCGCGCGTCCACCGAGCCCACCTGCACATTGAACCGGGCCAGGCGAAGGGCGCCGCAGGCGGTGAAGACAAAGCAGGCCGCCCAGCCCACGGCCCGAAGGTGCGAATCATGGATGCCGAGCTGGAAGAACCCGTAGCGGTAGGCCAGGATGGCCGGTGCCATGCCAAAGCTGATGACGTCCGCCAGGCTGTCCAACTGCACGCCGAACTCCGTGGCGGTGTTGGTGGCTCGGGCCACGCGGCCGTCCAGCCCATCGAAGACACCCGCCAGCACCAGCAGGCCTGCGGCCCACAGGAAGTAGCGTTCGGGCGTGGCGCCCGCGGCGTTGATGGACATGACCACGCTGGAGAATCCGCAGAAGATGGACGCCATGGTGATGCTGGAGGGCAGCACGAACATGGACCGGCGCATGGCGCGATGCCGCCGGTCGCGGCGTTCCTCGGGACTCAGGTGGGGTCGCATGAGGACAGTTTCTCACATCCGGAACCCAACAGCCTGCTAGGAACGGGAAGGGTATCCTGGCTCCTTCGGAGGGCGGCTTGAAGCACGTGGTGGTGATCGGCGGAGGACATGCGGGGATCGAGGCGGCGCATATCGCGGCTCGCATGGGCATGGGCACGACGCTGCTCACCATGAACCTCGACCAGATCGGCCAGATGAGCTGCAACCCCAGCATCGGCGGTGTGGGCAAGGGCCACATGGTGCGGGAGCTGGATGCCCTGGGTGGTGCCATGGGCCGGCTCATTGACGCCACGGGCATCCATTTCCGCATCCTCAATGAAAGCCGCGGGGTGGCCGTGCGCGGACCCCGGGCGCAGGCCGACAAGGTGAAGTACCGCAGCGCCGCCCGGCGGCTGCTGGAGCACACCCCCTATCTGAAGCTGCGGCAGGGCACGGCCGCGGCGCTCCTCTGGATGGAAGGCACCCGGGGCCTGCGGGGCGTGGAGCTGCTGGACGGATCCGTGTTGCCCTGCGATGCGGTGGTGGTCACCAGCGGGACCTTCCTCAACGGCCGCATCCTCATCGGCGACCGGCGGCTGGAGGCGGGGCGCGCGGGGGAGCCCTCCAGCACGCATTTGGCCGAGCAGCTGCGCGCCCTCGGCTTGCGTCACCGCCGCCTGAAGACGGGCACCAGTCCACGCTTGGCCAAGGCCTCCATCGATTTTGGTCGCCTGCTGATCCAGCCCAGTGACGATCCTCCAAGGCCCTTCAGCTTCTTCAGCGATGGAATCCCGCAGCCTCAGGTGCCCTGCCACATCGTCCATACGACGCCTGAAACCGAGGCCATCGTGCGGGAGAACCTGCCGAAATCGAGCTTGTATGGCGGGCACATCGAAGGCGTTGGCCCCCGGTACTGCCCGTCCATCGAGGACAAGTTCGTGAAGTTCCCGGACAAGGGCCGGCACCAGATCTTCGTGGAGCCTGAAAGCCTGGAAACCGAGGAGATCTACCTGGCGGGCCTGTCCACCTCCATGCCTCCCGACGTGCAGCTCCGTATGGTGCGGAGCCTCCCGGGCTTTGAGGCCGCCGAGATCCTCAGGCCGGGCTATGCCATTGAGTACGACAGCTTCGATCCGCTTCAGTTGCGCCGGGATCTGTCGGTGGATGGTCTTGACGGCGTCTGGTTCGCGGGCCAGATCAACGGCACCACGGGCTACGAGGAGGCCGCGGGCCAGGGCCTGCTGGCGGGAATCAATGCCGTGCGCTGGCTGCGGGAGCAGGAGCCCATTGTCCTGGGCCGCGATCAGGCCTACCTGGGCGTGATGGTGGACGACCTCGTCACCAAGGGGACCGATGAGCCTTACCGCATGCTCACGGCCCGGGCCGAGCATCGCCTCGGCCTGGCCTGCGATCTCGCGGATGGCCGCTTGCTGGCGGTGGCTCGAGAGGTGGGGGCGCTGGAGCCCGAGGCTTTGGCCAGGGTGGAGGCGAAGGTCGAGCGCCGGGAACGGCTCCACGCTCAATGCGACGCTGCCTGGGTGACCCAGACGAGCGCCTTCGGTCCAATCGCCGCCCAGGCGGGCATCCGACTGGAGTCGGGCCTGAGCCTAGCGGACCTGTTCCGGCGGCAGCAGATTGGTCCCGCAGAAGCGGGCGCTTGTCTGGCCCTCCTGGAAGGTTGGACCCAGGGTCCGCCTGGCTGGGATTCGGAGCTGGAACGGGATCTGCTGCTCTTCGACCTCCGCTACGCCCCCTATCGGGACCGTGAGGCCAAGCTTCTGGAGGGGCAACGGGCCTGGGACCATGTGCGGATTCCGTCGGACATCCGCGTGGAGCAGCTTCACGGCATCTCCAAGGAAGTCATGGAAAAATTGGCCTTACATCGCCCTGAAACCCTTGGCCAAGCCAGCCGGGTCCCGGGGATCACCCCGGCAGCGGTCACCCTGCTCCACCTGCTGATTCATCGCTCCAGGAGTATGTAGTTGAAATGTGATATTTATCCTTGATCTTCTATGTAACTGGAACCTTATCTTTGGGGAGTCCATTGACCGGGAGGTTTCCATGGCAACCGTACTCGATCCCCCACCTGCTACTTCGAGCTTGGCCATTCGCATGCTGAAGATCGGTCAGCTGGCGTCCCGGTCAGGCATTTCGGCCCGGAACCTCCGCTTCTACGCCGATGCGGGGGTGTTTGGTGAACTCACGCGCTCGCCGAAGGGCTACCGGCTCTTCCCCCCCGAGGCTGCGCAATGGGTAAGGATCCTCCGGGCTGCCCAGGCCGCAGGGTTCACCCTGGATGAGGTCCAGGAACTGCTCCGGGCCCTGCGCCAGGACAGCGCACCCTGCGACCACGTCCGGGAGGCCCTGGGCAGCAAGCTCAACGCCCTGGAGATCAAGCTGGCCGAGATCAAGTTGCTGGTGGATATCCTGCGCATCACCCTCAGCACGCCCGACGGCCAGACCAGTGAGTTGGGATGCAACTTGATGGAAACCCTGCTGGCCGAGGCGGCGCGTCTGCCGGCCCTCGCAGAACACCGGGCCTGAGGTCCGCATGGAGGCAGTGATGGAAACCAAGGTTTATCGTGTCCAGGGCATGACCTGTGGCGGATGCGCGAAGCACGTGGAGAAGGCCCTGCGGGCCGTGGCGGGGGTGACTGGCGTGGCCATGGATGTGGCCAAGGGCACCGCCACGGTGGAGGGCCGCGCGCCCTTCGAGGCCATGGCCGCGAGTGTGGCCGCAGCGGGCTATGAGATGGTCGGACCGGCCTGACCTTTCGGGTCGGAGGAGGAAGGGTGAGTCAGCAGGCCTATACGGTTTCCGGAATGACCTGCGCCTCTTGTGTGCGCCATGTGGAGAAGGCCCTGGCGGCCACCCCCGGCGTGACGGCGGCTTCGGTGAACCTGGCCACCGCCACCGTGACCGTGGCGGGCACGGCCAGCTTCGAAGCGATGGCCCTCCAGGTCGAGGACGCCGGATACGGTCTGGGCCAGATCGAACATGAGACCCCCGTGGGAGCCTCTGAAGATCTGGCACCCGCGCGCCGGCGGATGATCTTCGCGCTGGTCCTCACGGCGCCCATGCTGGTGATGATGATCCCGGGCCTGGGCTGGCACCTTCCCGGCTGGGTGCAGGCCCTGCTCGCCACACCTGTGGTGTTCGGGGCGGGTCTTGGATTCTTTAAGCGGGCCGGGCGTCAGGCCCGGCACGGCCAGGCGTCCATGGACACGCTCATCGCCCTGGGTTCTGGCACCGCCTGGATCTTCGCGATGGGCGAGTGGTGGGGCGGCGCCCATGAGCTCAGTTTCGAAACGGCTTCGGCCCTGGTGGCCTTTCTCCTGACCGGGAAGTACCTCGAGGCCCGGGCCAAATTGCGCGCCACGGACGCCCTGAAGGCCCTGCTTTCCCTGGCACCGCCCACGGCCCTGCGGATCGAAGCCGATGGATCCGTGCTGGAGGTGCCGGTGTCCGCGCTGCATCCGGGCGACCGCGCCCGCGTCCTGCCCGGGCAGGCGATCCCGGCCGATGGGCGCGCGAGC
>JANXYT010000294.1 GCA_025355915.1 Holophagaceae bacterium | reverse complement strand
CACGGTCATCTCGAAATCCCCGCCCCGGCGCGAGAGCACGGCGCCGCCCTCCAGGACCTGGGCTTCATGATGGAGGCCGCCCGGAAGGTGGCGCTCTTTGAGGAGACGGCCCTCTATCGGGGCTTTGGCGCGGCCGGCATCCGGGGCATGCTCGATAGCTCCAGCCACGCGCCGGTGCCCTTGAGTCCCGATCGAAGCCGACTCACCGAATCCGTGGAACTGGCCCTGCTCGCCATCCAGGAGGCCGAGGTCGGCGGGCCCTTCGCGCTGGTCCTGGGGACCGAACCGTACAAGTGGCTCATGGCCGGGGAGCCCACTGCCTATCCGCTGCGCGAGCGGGTCAAGGCCCTGGTTTCGGGCGGCATCCACTGGAGTCCGGTCCTGGAGGGCGGCGCCGTGCTCTCGCGCCGGGGCGGGGATTTCGAGATGACCGTGGGCCAGGATGTGAGCATCGGCTACAAAATGCATACCGCCCGGGAGGTGGAGCTGTACTTCTCTGAATCCTTCACGTTCCGGGTGCTGGAACCTGCGGCAGCGGTGGAGTTGAAGCTGCAGGCCGCGCCTGGTTCAACGTGAACGGATGCCCGTCGGCCGTTCCAGCTCCTGAGCGCCCGCGGGAAACTCCGGGATGGCCTCGAGATCGCGGAACAGCTTGCCCAGCACCTTGCGGAGGGAAGCCTGAAGCTGCCGCTCGCGCCGGTTCTGCTCCTCGGGGGGAAAGGCCGCCAACTCCTGCCGGGCCCACAGCGCGTAGTAGGTTTCCTCCCACAGAGGCTTGGCGGAGCCCGCCCGGCTGAGCCGGGCCTCCACCACGGCCGGGGAGGACCACTTGCCCATGAGCAGGGACCCTCCGATCCAGAACGCGCTTTCCTCCAGCAGTTCATACACGCCGAGGCCCACGGCGAGCCGCGGGTCGTGAGCAAGCAGGCCCACGCCCACACCCCAACCGACGCCGCTGAGGATGCCCCAGGCGATGTACTTGGCCCGCACCTCCCCCAGGCTGGTGATGGTCAAGTCGAGGTGGAGGTCCGCCGAGGGATTCAGCCGGAGCCCGCGGGAGGCCGCTTCGGCGCGGAGATCCGCTTCGAAGGCCTCCCGGTGGGATTCGAGGGCCGACCGCCGCGCGGCGGGCGTATCCGCTTCACCGGCGGGAACCCTCAAGTGGGCGAGCTTCCGGCTGTGGTCCTCGATGCCTACCGTCAGGCACAGTGCCGGCCCTTCTTGGCCGGAGTGGAGGTCGGCGAGCGGCGAACGGCAGGCCAGCCCCGCCAGCGCCAGGGGGACCAGCAGGCATCCGCGAAGCGTCATGCGGAGGGGTCCTCCGCCGGCCGGAAGAGCCGCCACGCCGCGAAGCCCAGCACCAGCAGCGCGAGCCCCGCGATCCAGGGCATCCAGGGCCGGGCGCGCTGATCGGGGCCTTCGCGATGGGGGAGGCCCTGGTCGTCCGCTTCACGGGCACCAAGGGTGAGGGGCGCACGGGCGGCCAGGGTCCGGATGGAGGGCAGGGCGCCGAGGCTGCCGGGGGCGGGTTTCGCCTCGCCCCCGAGGTGCAGGGCGTAGGCCTGCCCCGCTTCCGCCGGGAAGATCAGGGTCTGCCGCCGCACGAGGAGGCGAACGCTCAGCGGCGTCGCGCCTTCGGGCAGGGTGATGGTGAGGGACTTGGCCTGCACGGGGGCGAGGGCGATGCGGCTGGATCGTGTATTCAGGGCCGGGAGGTTCCACACCAGATCACTGGAGGCCCAACCGCGATCCTCTTCGGTGCCTTCGCCCATTCGAATCTCGGGACGGAGCGGCGCGGTGGGCGGCGCCAGCACCAGATCCAGGCCCACCACGCGCTCTGTGTCCGGCAGCGTCACCCGCCAGGTGCGGGGCTGGCCGGGTTCCGGCGTGAGCGTGCTGTCGAGGGCCAGTTCGGCTTCCAGGGCTTCGGGCCGCGTTTCGGCGCGGGCTGAGAGGCCGCGGATCCGGGGGGCCCCGCCCTGGGAGGCGAGGAGCGTCAGTCGGTACCGGTGGCCGTCCCAGGGAAGGTCGAGGGTGCGACGGTTACCCGAGGGCGACAAATCATAGAGGTGGAGCGGCGACACGGGATCGTAGGCGATGAAACCGCCGCCCTCGCGCTGCCGCTCGGCCTTCACCTGCGCGACCCAAGGGGCGCGGCCGTCGAGGTCCAGGTCGAGTTTCAGCGATTCGCGCTCACCCACCCGCCAACCCTCGGGCAGCTTCAGCGAAAACTCCACCGTCGGCCGACCGTCGGCGTCCTTGCCCGTCAGCGTGTTTTCCAACGGCAAAGCACGGGATTCCCACAGGCCTTCGCGGGCCTCCAGGAAGGGGATGCTGCGGCCCGCTCCATCGCCGATCCAGGCGCCTTTGATCTGGCGCTGGGATTCGGCATCCAGGGGCAGGCGGGCCCAGCCACTGGCTGGCGTCGGCGAGATGGGGCGCCGATACAGGGAGGCGCGGTCCTCGCGGGTGCAGGCGAGGCAGAGCAAGAGCAGCAGAAGGGCAGCGCGACTCATGATGGCTCCCCAGAGCGCTGGCGGTTGGCGAGGATGGCCGCGGCCATGCCGATGCCGCCCACGCCCAGGAAGGCCAGGGCGCGCAGCGGCGTATCGGCGTGATCGAGATCCGACACCATGAGCTTGAGGCTGGCGAGACCCATCCAGACGTAGCCCGCGATCATCAAAGCCCGGCGGGCCTCGGCGCGTTGTCCCAGGCCGCGCATCCACTGCCAGGCGCCGGAAAGCGCCCACACCAGGGTCATGGCGATGGAACCAGCCCGGCTGAAGACCGCCGGTCCCTGAAACCAGCGGATCACTCGAGCCGCCTCGAAGGCCAGGGTCACGTTGGCCGTCACCTCCAGGGCCAGGAAGGACAGAACCCCGAGGGGGCCGCCGCGCCGCGCCAGCAGAAACCAAGCGACGGAGGCCAGGGCGCCTTCCGCGAAGGCCGAATTGAGGAAAGGCGTCATGGCATAGCTGCGGAAGAACAAGCCGTCTAGGCCATGGAAGGCCCAGCGCAGCGTGGTGAGCAGGGCCATGGCCGAGGCGAGCCAGCGCAGGGCCGTGGCCTCCTCGGCGAAATCGCTATCCTCGGCCCTCAGGGAGGTCCAGGCGAGGCCCAGGGCGAAGGCGCCCCAAAGCGGACCCACCCAGCGCCAGGCCAGGGCCACGGGCACGGCCAGGGCCAGGTGCCCGGCGGCCAGGGCCAGGAGGCCCCAGTCCGCGCGGCGATTCCCCAGGCGCTGGCGCAGCGGCTGCACCAGGGCCAGGTTCAGCGCAGCCACGGCGAGCACGGGCAAGGCGAAGGTTTCGGGAGCGAGGCCGAGGCGCTTCCACAGCAGCCATCCGTACGTGGTGGCCAGGATCGAAGCCACGAGCCAGAGCACGGTGGGCGTGCCGGGGGTTTCTTCCGTGCGCGGCAGCCAGGCCCAAAAACCCGTGAGGATCAGGTGGAGGATGAGGATCAGCCCCACCGTGGCCGCATCGGCTTTCAGGACCTCGGCGCAGGCGGGCAGGAGCAGCAGCCAGACGCCGAGGAGGGCCGTCCACCGCGCACCGTGCCAGGTGCCTCCGGTGCGGGCCAGGTACGGCACGGCGAGGGCAGAGGCCATGAGCACGGCGAGATACACGGCCAGGGCCACTTCGTGATGCCCGCCCTGGCTGAAGACCAGGGGCGCGATCAGGCCCGAGATCAGCGACACGGTGAGGGCCCCACCACTGCGACCCCGGGCCGCCAGCGCGCCCGCCAGCAGGGTGACGAGGGCGGTGGCCGCGAGGCCGATGGGCGCGGCATAGAAGTGGTATTCCATGGCCCCGGCGCGGAAGGTGAACTGCAGGGTGCCGAGGCCCGCCAGCAGCAGGGCCACGCCCAGGCGGCGGCCCTCGCCCAGTATCAGCTTCGTGGCGAAGGCCGAAATGGCGCCACCCACCAGCAGACCAAGCATGAAGCGCAGCTCCGCGCCCACCCAGCCCTGCTGGATGGCCCAGCGGAAGAAGAAGATGGCGCCGAAGAGGAAGATCGAGGCCCCGATGCCGGCGATCCACACCACGGGAGAGATCTCCTGTCGAGGGGCGGAGGGCCGCACGGCTGGCCGGGGCAGGGGATGGCCCGGGGCCTGGGCCGGTGTCTGGGCCGGTGTCTGGGCCGCGGGCGCCTGTTGCCGCTGGAGCAGCCAGGCGACCTGGGCTTCCAGTCGGGCCAGGCGGTCCGCGAGATCCTGCGGGCCCAGTGGGTCCTGCGGAGGTTGGGGTTCCATGGAGACTCCATACGGAAGCGTATGGAATCATGCGGCGATCCAGGATGGCCCGTCAAGACCCCTCGGTTCGCTCAGCCGACGACGCGGTTCCGTCCCTCGGCCTTCGCCTGGTAAAGGGCCTTGTCGGCCCGGGACAGCAATCGCTCAGCGGAGTCCTCGGGTCCCTCCCACGCCGCCAGGCCGATGCTCAGGGTGACGCGATCCCCCGATGGGAGGCCCGGAATTGGGTCCACGATGACCTGTTCACGGAGGCGCTCCGCCAGGGCCCGGACGCCTTCCAGATCGGTCTGGGGGCAGTAGACCAGGAACTCTTCACCGCCGACGCGCCCCAGCTGATCCACCTTCCGCAGCCCGAAGACCATGCGCTGGGCCATGACGCTGAGCACCTGGTCGCCCGTGGCGTGGCCGAAGCGATCATTCACGGCCTTGAAGTGGTCGAGGTCGATCAGCATGACCGAGAGACCCTGGCCGAACCGCCCGCACTGGTCGAGTTCCATGCCCAGCATGTCGAGGATGTGGTGGCGATTGAAGAGGCCCGTCAGCGAATCCCGGATGGCCTGATGGTAGAGGCGCAGGCGGGAATCCTCCAGGCTCAGCAGGCGGCCAAGTTCCTCGGCGGCGATCTCGAAGAGGCGTTCGAAATCGTCGGCGGCCCGGCGCTCGGTGATGAAGGCCAGGGAGCCCACGGCTGGATACCCCGGGGTGGTGGCGGGAAAGATCCGGAGCACGGGATCCCGCATGCTCCGGCGGCGCTCCTCGTCGTTCGAAATGGGATGCCAGTGGCAATGGGGCGAGGGCTGGAAAAACCCCTCCCTGGAAATGGCCTCTTCCAGCGCGTGCCGGTCCGCCTCACTGGCGGAGGATCCATGCACGCCGTGGCACCAGAGACCCTCTTCGCCCAGATAGGCCACCAGCAGCGCGCCGGGAATGACCAGCTCCTGAAGGATTTCGATGAACCCCTCGATGAGCCGGGGTGTGTCGTGATCCGCCGTGTAGAGGCGGGCGATGGAGTCCCGCAGGGCCGTCTCGATCAGACGCTGTTCCAGGGCCTGAGCCAGCTGGCGCTGAATGGCGTCCACGCCGAAGTTCTCCTGCGCCAGCTTGGGAACGGCGCTGGCGGTGCGGGGTCGCGACGACTGCGCCGCGAGGGCCGCGGCCGCCTCCACCACATGGTCAAGATCCCGGCCCTTCACGAGGAACCGGTCCGCGCCGCAGGTCTTGGCCCAGAAGCGGGCGAGCCCCGTTCCCTGGGCAGTGAGCAGCAGGACGGGCAGGTGGCGGGTGGCCCGGTCATCCTTCAGGAGGCGGCAGAGCTGGTAGCCGTCGACCAGGGGCAT
Source organism: Holophagaceae bacterium (assembly GCA_025355915.1). Lineage (GTDB taxonomy): Bacteria > Acidobacteriota > Holophagae > Holophagales > Holophagaceae > Geothrix. Next base: position 2,859 of record JANXYT010000294.1, on the reverse strand, counting down.
GACACAGTCGCTCACCACCACGTCCGGGAATTCCGTGGCCAGGACGATCAGGGCCTCGGCCCCATTGCGGGCTTCGATGGTCGAGTGGCCATGCCGCTGGAAGAGGTGCCGGAGGAGGCTCAGCTGGATGGGGTTGTCATCCACCAGGAGAATCTGGAGCGACGGGGAATCCTTCGGCACGGCATTCGTCATAAATTCCATTCATCGAAAAGGCAGAGCCTCGGTCAACGTTCGGGATTCCTCGGACAGACCCTGGTCCGTGGGATGCTGAGGCCAGGAGAACGCTTCATCATGACTGCTGGGATTGGAACACGACAAGGGAAGAGGCTGTGAGCCTGGGGGCCTGGTAGCCATGGACGCGCCGCTTCTCCTGGCCCTGACCCGCGCCTGGCTGCGGGATCGAGGCGAGCTTCCGCTGGAGGCCGTGTGGGCCTCGGGCCGGGCCTTGGGCCTTCGCTGGGCCGGCCGGAAATCAGCGGAAGGCTGGGTGCTGCTGCTGCAGCCGAAGCCCGAGCTGTGGCTTCTGGGTGCGGAGCATGCGGTCTGGAAGCGGCTGCAGGCTGAAGCCACCAAGGACAGTGCAAAACTCTGGGGTCCCTGGCTCCAGGGCGCCCGGCTGCGGGCGGTGGCGGGCGATCCCCGGGAGCGGTGGGTCGGGCTCGTCTTCCAACGGCGCGCGATCACCGGGCGACTGGAGACCATCCAGCTCACGTTCCAGGCCATTCCCGGGCGGGCCGGGATCCGCCTGGATGGTCTGGATACCCAGCTGCCGCGCCTCGGCCTGGGCGTCCCCTTCCCGGCCGCCGCGCCCGAACCCACCGAGGATCCCCCGCCCTTCCGCCGCTGGCGCGAACGGTGGGGCGACCGTCTGGATGCCGCGCTGGCCGGAGAAGAGGCCGAGGTGCTGGAAGGCGAAGGCGACCTTTTGGCCCGGCACCGGACCTGGTCCGAAGGCCGCGCCGAGGCGTTGATCCTGGGCCCCGCGAAAGCTGCGGCGGAACGGAAACGGCACGCCGAGGTGGCGCGCATGGACCGGCTGGCCCAGGCCCTGGCCCGGGACCGCGCGAAGCACGCGGGTCACCTGCCGTTGAAGGATCAGGCCCGCCGTCTCTCCGCGGAACTCTACCGGTTGAAGGGCGCCACCCGGGAGGTCGTGCTGCTGGACGGTACTCGCCTGCCGCTGCCGGAAAGCACCTCCGCCGAGGACGCGGCGCAGGCATGGTTTGTGGCCGCGAAGAAGGCCGAGCGCGGGCTGGCGCGCATCTCGGAGCTCGAAGCCGAACTGGCGCGGGAGCGGGTCGCCTGGGCGAAACGGGTGGAGGCTGAAGGAGATTGCATTGCACTGGAACCGCCCCCCGCGAGACAACGGCAAGGGAAGCACCCATCGAAGGACAAGGGGACCAAGCGCATGCAGGCTGGCGAAGGCAAACGCAAGGATGGCAAAGGCGTGGCCTTTCGAAGTGTCATGGTGGACGGCTTCGAGGTGCTCATCGGCAAGGGGGATGCCGAGAACGATCAGCTCACCTTCAAGGTGGCCGACAACACTGATTTTTGGCTCCATGTGGCGACCCAGCCCGGCAGCCATGTGGTGATCCGCAATCCCGACAAGCTGAGCGACCTGCCGCGGAACGTCCTTGAGCGCGCCGCCGAACTGGCCGCCTACCACAGCAAGGCCCGGGACGGCGGCAAGGTGGAGGTCCACCTCGCCCGCATCGCCGATATCAGCAAGCCCCGGGGCTTCGCGCCGGGGAAGGTGATTCTCAAAAAGTGGACGGGGATTCGCGTCTATCCCAAGCCTTAGAGACTAAGGCCATTTCAGTAGGGCGAAACCGCAGATGCCTCTGACGGCGCAGAAGAGCCATATCCCTTCATCTGCGTTCATCTGCGACATCTGCGGTTAGATGCTTTTCCCTTACCCGATTATCGGCGTGTCTCAGCCCGATTCTTTGCAAGACCAAAAACTGGAACCACAGATGACACAGATTTTCACAGATGGCCGCCGACCCAACACGCATGGGTCCGCCGCTTCCATTGAAGCCCATGCTTGCGAAGCACAGCCATCAGAAGGGAACTCGGCTCCCGATTTTAATCTGTGTGGATCTGTGGAATCTGTGGACCCCAGGCCTTACCTGCGTCACCTACGACATCTCTGGTTTCCCGTTTTTCAGGCTGCGTGTGCCCGATAAACAGGCTCCCTCATTTAGACGAATCGCCAGGTCCCCTACTCCACCCTCACGGCAAAGGGCTTGAACCCGGCCTTGGTGAGCTTTTCGGCGGCTTTGTCCATGGCCGCGCGGCCGGCGGGTTTCGCCAGGCGCACCTTCACCTGGCCCTTCTCCTTCAAGGTGACCGTGGCGAAGCCTGCGGCCCTGGCTTTGTCGGCCACCCGCTTGGCTTCGGCGGCATCCGGAGTGGCCACCAGCTGAAGGGTCCAGGCCTCCGGCTTGGGGGCTTTTTCCGCTGGTTTCACCTCGGCCTTGGGTGCTTCCCTGGGCGCGCTGGCGTCCACCTTCGGCGTGAGCACCAGCTTGTCGGGGCCGTCGCCTTCGAAGATCTTGAGCTGGTCAATCAGAGGCTCGGGCAGGTCCTTCAGCTCCTCCTCCACGCCTTTCTGAACGGGGCGGTGCAGGGCCGCGCTTTGCTTACCCACCTGCACGCCCAGGACAAAGGTGAGGGTCAGCAGGCCCACACCCACACCCGCCACCCAGAGGATGGATTGGTTGCCGATGCTGATCTGGTCGCGCTGGCTCATGATGTGGAGTGTGTCCAGGCCATGGGTGGGGGCTGCGCTGGGGCGTCAGCCGAGGGAGTCAAGGAAGACGACGAAGGCCTTCTCGGTATCGGCTGCACCGATACGCG
>JANXYT010000347.1 GCA_025355915.1 Holophagaceae bacterium | reverse complement strand
CCGTCCCACCAGGGCCGCCAACGCCGTTTCTGTGCGCAGGATGCGGGGGCCCAGGTCCAGGGGGCGCAGGCCGGCCTTCAACAGGCTTTGCACCTCGGCTTCGATCCAGCCGCCCTCGGGGCCGATGGCCAGGGTGATGGGGGCCACCAACCCCTTCGGCGCGCCTTCGCCAGCGCCCGGATGGGCCAAGATGCCCGTGCCACCCTTCAGCAGGTCTGGCAGCTCGTCCTCCACGAAGGGCCGGAAGAGCCGCGCCAGGAGCAGGTCCGGCAGCGCCGTATCCTTGGCCTGTTCGAGGCCCAGGATCAGCTGCTCGCGCAGGTTCTCGGGCTTCATGCGGGGACTGGCCCAGTAGGCCTTCTCCACCTTCCAGGCATTCAGCAGCACGATGCGCGCGGCGCCCAGGCTGGCGGCGGCGGCCACCACGCGATTGAGCGCCTTGGGCCGCGGCACGGCGATCACCAGGGTCAGCGGCAGCTTGGGCGGCGGTTCCTGATCCAGAATCAAAGTCAGTTCCAGGGCCTCCTCATCCACGCGAAGCACCCTGCCCCGGCCCATCCTGCCGCCCAGCAGGCCCACCGTCAGATCGTCGCCGACCTTGGCCCGGTGCACCTCGCGCACATGGGCGAGGCGACGGCCCGTGAGGCGGGCGCGATCCGGTGCAACAAGATCATCCGGGAGCAGCAGCACTAGGTTCAAGGCAGGTCCTTCACCAGGATCAGGTCACGGTCGATCTGCTGGCCGATCTGGAAGACGTGGTCACCCGCTTCGCGGAAGCCGCAGCGGGAGTAGAAGGCCAGGGCCTTGACGTTGTTCTCCCACACGCCCAGCCAGAGCACATCCGCGCCCCAGGCCCGGGCCCGCTCCACCGCGTTCTCCATCAGGGCCGCACCAAGGCCGCCACGCTGGACGGCACGCAGCAGGTAGATGCGCTGCAGTTCGGCGGGGCGCCTCCCGGACACGCAGGGCTCCCGGTGGCCCAGGCGCAGCTGGGCGAAACCCGACGGGACACCCTCGATCTCCAGCACCCAGGCGGGCCGGGCTGGGTCCGCCAGCTCAGCCCGTTGGATCGCTTCGCCGTAGGCTTCAGCCAGAAAGGCTGCCAGATCCTCCGGCGAGCAGATCGCTTCGAAGGTTTCGCGGAAGGTACGAGCGCCCAAGTCCGCCAGGGTCGCAGCGTCTTCTTGGACGGCGGAGCGAATGGCGAAGGCGGACACCATCGGCTACTTCCGCTTGGCGGCGGGCTTCGCCCCAGCCTTCACGTTTGGCTTTGGTTTCGGCTGAGCTTTTGCCTTCGCTCTTGCGGCCACCGCGATGGCCTTGCCCATCCACACCGCCAGCTGATCGGAATCCTCCAGTACATCCTCGGGCACCTCGTAGTACTGCATGGGCTTGGCAGGATCACCGAAGGGCAGGAAGGACCATTTACCGGCGGCCACGAAATCCGGGCGGTTGCTGTCATCCACCTTGAAGTACAGCACCTCATCGGCGACCAGGGCGAAGGCTCGGCCCTCGGCGAAGAAGCAAAGACCGCCGAACATGGGACGGGAGGTCACCGGGCGGATCTGCCCCATTTGCTCGAGGAGGTATGTGCGGAAGCTCACAGAGACGGCCATGGCGACAATGCTACCCTCCTCCCGGACCCGCCGGTACCTCGGCGTCTTTTGACAGGAACCGCCATGCGGATCAACAGCCTCGACGACCTGCTCCGTGCCGTGAAGGATCGCCCCCGCAAGCGCCTGGTGGTGGCCTGGGCCAATGACGCCCATACCCTGGAGGCCGTATACGCAGCGGTGGAGTCGGGCCTGGTGGAGGCCATCCTGGTGGGCGACGAACCGACCATGATTAAGGTCTGCCAGGAGCATGGCCTGCCGAAGGAGCGTTTCCGCATGGTCCACGTCGCCAGCGACATCGAGGCCGCTGCCAAGGCGGTGGCCATGGTCCGCTTCGGCGAGGCGGATCTGCTCATGAAGGGCCTGCTCAGCACGGACAAATACATGCGGGCCATCCTGAACAAGGAGCAAGGCCTGTTGGATCCTGGCGCGATCCTGAGCCACGTCACGGTCATGGAGCATCCGGGCCATCCCAAGCTGCTCATCGCGGGCGATGTGGCCGTGATCCCCGAGCCCGAGTTCAGGGAAAAGCTGGCCATCCTCGGCTACCTGGTGAAGACGGCCCAGGCCCTGGGCATCGAGCAGCCGAAAGTCGCCGTGCTGGCGGCCTCCGAGCAGGTGCTGCCCAAGATGAGTTCCAGCGTCGATGCGGCCCTGCTTTCCAAGATGGCGGACCGCGGCCAGATCAACGGCGCCTTCGTGGACGGTCCCATGGCCCTCGACGGCGCCATCGATCCCGAATCCGCGCGCATCAAGGGCCTGGGTGGCCCCGTGGCGGGGGACGCCGACTGCCTGCTCTTTCCCAACGTCGAAGCAGGCAATGTCTTCTACAAGGCCGGCACCAAGCTCGGCGGCGCCGAGATCGCCGCCGTCGTGGCCGGCGCCCGCGTCCCCTGCATCCTCAGCAGCCGCGGCGACACCGCCAAGACCAAGCTCAGCTCCATCGCGTTGGCGGCGTTGCTGGCCTAAAGACCCACCACGAAGACGCGAAGGCGCGAAGTTGAAGGCCAAGAAAGTTTTTCTTCGTGTCTTCGTGGTGATTCAGTTTCAGTTCGCTGGCGGATAGTCCTTCGCAGCTTCGCGCCTGGAAAGCACGCGCAGGGCGCCCTTGGCTAACGCGGCCATTTCGTTTTCGCCGGGGTAGATCTGGACATCGCAGCCCAGGGCCTTGGTGAGGCGGCGCAGTTCGCCCACCAGCTTGAGTGAGCGGGCCATGCCGCCGGTGAGCAGGATGGCGTCGAGGGGATCGCCGTCGAAGGCTGGCACCAGGGCCGTGATGGCCTTGGCGATCTGGTAGGACAAAGCATCGTAGACCAGCTTCGCCTCGGCATCCCCGGCCTCCACCCGGCGCTCCACCTCGCGCATATCGGCGGTGCCCAGCAGATCCATGAGGCCGCCGCGCCCCTTGTTCAGGAGCTTCAGCTCGGCCTTGGTGTACTTGCCGGAGAAGCAGAGGTCGATGAGCTGGCCCGCGGGCAGGGTGCCGGTGCGTTGGGGCGAGAACGGACCTTCGCCATCCAGGCCGTTGTTCACGTCGATGTAGCGGCCCCGGCGATGGGCGCCCACGGTGATGCCGCCCCCCAGGTGGGCCACGATGACGTTGATGCGCTCGTAGAAGGTCTCGTGTTCCTCGGCGTAGCGACGGGCCGTGGCGATCTGGTTGAGGGCATGGCTGATCACCCGGCGGGGCAGCTCCT
>JANXYT010000336.1 GCA_025355915.1 Holophagaceae bacterium | reverse complement strand
CGTCTGACGGAGGGCCGTGTGTCCATTCGGGAGCATCCTCCCTTGGAAGGTGCCGGGATCGCGGTAGCGGTCGTTGCTGTTCAGGTCGAAGGCGAGGCGCGCCTCGGCGGGTTTCGACGGATCCACCAGCCAGGTGCGGGTCCACCGGCGGTCCCGTTCGTACTCGCGCACCACGGCCAGATCACCGAGTTCGCCCCATTCCAGCCCCATCAGCCGGGCCTTGAGGCGCATCAGTTCGGTGGGCGCATGTTTGAAGGGGGCGGCCTGCAGGAGCACCCGGTCGCGAGCCTCGGCCTTGCGCTTGGGATCGCCGCCGTCCAGGGCCTCGACCCAGGCCAGGGTCGCGGGCTCCGTGGGCCGCCAGTGGAGGCGGCGGGGGCCGGTGCGCACGCCTTCGATGGGAATGCCTTCCGCCAGAGGCAGCTCCGCGGCGAGGTGGACGAGGGCGCCGGAGCGATCCCAGACCTCCTCGCGCACGGGGAACTGGGACGAGGGCACCAGGAACGAGAAGGGACGCTGGAGGCGCGCCACCAGCAACAACCGCCCATCGGGCGAAGGTTGGATAGCCGCGTAGAGGCCGGACTTTCCGATCGCATTCAGCTTGCCGCCGGCCAGCTCCACGCGCACCAGTTGGGACTGGCCCAGGAATTCGAAGAGGGCTTCGTCGTGGGCGTTTTGCAGCAGATCCTGGTGGGTGGGCGCCGGCGCGGCCTTGCCTTCGTTCTCCTGGATGCGGGGGCCCACGGGCACTTCGGGCGCTTTTGGCGCGGGGCCCTGGCGTTCGGGCACGGCCTTGCAGAGCAGGGTGCCGTCGCCCAGCCAATCCAGTGGGTAGCCCAGGATGGCGTTGAGCTTCAGGCCTTGAATGCGGTGCAGCTTCCCGGTGGCGGCCTCGCCGATCCACAGCTCGGTGGCATCGGCCGTGGCGCCGGTCAGCACGAAGCGGGTGCCGTCCGGCGACCAGCGGGGCTGACTGAGGTGCACGCCCGCAGGCAGGGCGATGGGCGTGGCGGGCCCACCCTCCACGCGCTGCAGAGCCAGGGTCTTCAAGCGGGGCGGCGCATGGGGCCCCCGGGTGTGAGGATTGAAGCGCAGACCCGCCAGGCGCGCCATGGGCTGAGCCAGATCGCGGATGGAGGGCTGGCGGTCAAATGCCGCCAGGAGGAAACGGTCCCCCGTGGGACTTGCGATAAGGGCGGGGGTAAGGGGAGCGTCTAACACGGCCTGGATGGCCTTCGGCGCCTTCTGGTAGGGCGCGGGCTGGGCGAGCAACACCAAGCTTTGGGCAAGGCTCAGGAAGGGCGCGAAGGGTCGCAGCATGGGGGGGCTCCAGAGGGTGGCTGGAGGTTACCACGCGATGCGATGCATGAAGCTCGGAGCAGCGGACGAACCTCAGGACACCCGGAACCGCGCGTGGCTGCCGCCAGGGCCCGGGGTGACCTCGAGGCGGGCCGGGATGCGCGCCTTCACTTCTTCGAGGTGACTGATGAGGCCCACCAGGCGGCCGCCCTGGTTGAGGTCCTCCAGGGTGCGCAGGGCCAGATCCAGGGCCTCGGGGTCGAGGCTGCCGAAGCCTTCGTCGATGAAGACGGTATCCAGGCGGATGCCGCCCGCATGCCGCTGCACCACGTCGGACAGCCCCAGGGCGAGGGCCAGACTGGCCTGGAAGCCTTCGCCGCCGGATAGCGAACTCACCGCTCGGGCCCGGCCCGTGTGGGTGTCAGTGATCTCCAACTGCAGGCCGCCCGCTTTGCGTTGGTCCGTGTTGAGGGCGGCCCGCCGGAGGGCGTAGCGCTGCTTGCTCATGCGGAGGAGGCGCTGGGAGGCGGACACCAGCACCTCATCGAGGATGCACCCTGGACATGGCGCTCGAAGGACACCCGGTCGCCATCGTCGCCCCGGGCCACCCGGGCGAGGTTGGCCACGGCCCGGTAGCGGCGATCCTGATCGCTGGAGGCTTCCGTCAGGCGCCGGAGTTCTGCTTCGAGATGATCGAGGGCCGCGCGCTCGGATTGGGCCCGGCCCAGGGCCTCGGCGGCCTGGGCGAAGCGCGCCTGGGCCGTATCCCGGTCGGTCTGGAGGGCGGCCAGGTCGGGGGCGGAAAGGCCGTCGGCCAGCCGCTCGGCCTGGGCGAATCGCCGGGTGGCGGCGGCCAGGTCAGCGGCGTACCGATCGAGGCTGTCCGAGAGGGACTGCACGTCTTCATGGGTTCGGCGGGCCCGATCGAAATCCGTGCGGTCGTGGAAATGGGCCGCCGCCAGGGCCTCCTCGAAGGCCTCGCTAAGCCCCCAGGATTCCGTGCGGGTGGCCTCGAGTTGCTTCTGATGGGCCTTGAGGGTGGCCTGGGCATTCATGGCGACGGCCCGCGCAGGTTCCCGGGCAGCCCTGGCGGCGGCCAGCTGGGCTTCGGAAGCCTCCAGGGCCTGCTCGGCCACGCGTCGCTGGGTGGAGAGGGCACCGGGCACGCGGAGTTCCTGCAGCAGATCTTCCTCCAGCATCTGCATGCGGGCCTTGGCCCCGGCCTCCTGGATCAGCAGCTCGTTCAGGCGCTGGTGGGTCTCGGAAAGCTTCCCTTCCGCCTGGTTTCGCGCCTCTTCTGCCAGCAGCATCTGGCGTTCGATGGATAGCAGGTTGGCTGAGGCCGCACGGCTCTGTTCCAATTCATCACGGTGGCGGGACTCGATGCTGACCAGGGTCTCCAGGCTCACGTCTGCGTGCTCGCCCAGGGCCTCGATGAGATCCTGCCGCCGGGTGTGGGCGGTCTCCAGGGCCGATGCGCGGGAGGCGGTGGTGTCCTGGGCCCGCGCCAGGACCGTTTCCGTGTCCTCCTGCTGCTCCAGTGCCAGGCGGATGTCCTGCTCATCGGGCAGGTCCACGGTGGGCTGGGCAGGATGGGGATGCGTGTCGCTGCCGCACACGGGGCAGGCTTCGCCGGGCTTGAGGCTCTGGGCCAGCCGCGCGGCCTGCGCCGCCAGCCGGCGCTCCTGAATGGCCCGGTAGCGTTCGCGGGCCGTCTGGACGGCCTTCTGCGCCGAGACCTGACCCTCCTGCGCCGTGCCCAGGGCAGTCTGCGCCCGCGCCAGTTCCTCCAGGGAGCGTTCCAGCTCCTCGCGCTGGGCGCGGCGCTTCCGCACGAGGTAGAGCAGGCCCTCGCGGCCAGCCTCCTGGGCGGATTCAGTCCTGGCTTCCTGCAGGGCCGCACGCGCCTTCGACAGTTCCTGTTTGGCCGTTTCGAGCCGCCGTTTCTGCGCCTCGGCCAAGTCGCCCAGGCGCCCCCGTCCCAGGGCGGCCTCGCGGGCCTCCCGACGAGCGGCCTCGAGGGCTTCCAGCTTGGGTTCCAGCTCCCGCAGCCGCGCGATGGAGCGGCGCAGTTCCTCCCGGCGAATTTCGTGTTGTTCGGCGTCGGCCACCGCCGCTTCCGCGTGGATCAGGGCGGCGTCCGCAGCCTGAACCGCCGCCGCATGGCCGGCCTCTTCGGCTTCCTGGAGGCGCACGCGCTCCAGGACCGCTTCCAGCTGTTCGGCGGCGGGCAGCACCGAGCCGCAGCGCCGGGCCCGGTCCAACTCGGTGCGGCGGGCCTCCATGATCCGGGACTGGGCCTGGATGCGGTCCAGCTCCGCGCGGGCCGCCTCGCATTCGGTGAGTCGCTCGACCGCCCGGGTGCCCTCCATCCACGCGGCGGAGACCCGGTCGAGGTCCTGGCCTGCGCGGGTCTGATCCTGCAGCAGGCTTTCCGCCTGGTCCGAGGCCTGCTGCAGCAGGGCCGGCAGGGTTTCGGCAGAGACTACTCCGGCCTGGGCGAGGCGATGCTTGATCTCCGACTGGGTGGCGCGCATGGCCTCCTTGAGGGCCTTTTCCTCCTCGGTCAGGGCCACGGCGAAGTGCGCGTAGCGGGCGGTCTGGAAGAGGGTTTGCAGGATGGCCTGGCGCTCCGTGGAACCGGCCAGCATGAACTCCTGGAAACGGCCCTGGGGCAGGAGCACCACCTGCCGAAACTGGTCCGCCTTGAAGCCCAGCAGCTCGGCCACCTTCGGATCGACCTGGGAGGGCTTCTCGGTGGCGAGGGGAATCTCCCGGCCGTCCTTCAGCTCCCAGAGGTGGGCGGCGTAGGGCTGCCGCTTGGTGCCCTCCCCCCGCTGTTTGGGGACCTGCTGTTCGGGGGACCGGGCCACCCGGTAGCGGCGGTCGCCGAGGGCAAAGTCGAAGACCACGCGGGTCGGGGTATCCGCCGTCGCGAAATGGCTGCGAAGGTCGCGGGTTTCGCGCTGGCCGCCGCTGGTCTCGCCGTAGAGGGCATAGCTGATGCCATCGAGCAGGCTCGTCTTGCCAGCGCCCGTGGGCCCGTGAATGAGGAAGAAGGACTGGTCCTTCAGGTCGGCGAAGTCCAGCTCCTGGCGGGCCGCATAGGGACCGAAGGCGTCGAGGGTGAGGCGCAGGGGCTTCACGGCCGGACCTCGCCCTGGAGGATCCGCCGGGAGACCTCAAGAAAAATGGCGGTTTCTTCGGCGTCCATGGGCCGGCCCTGAACCTCCTGGAAGAAGGAGCGGAAGAGCTGGTTGGGATCGAGATCCCG
>JANXYT010000312.1 GCA_025355915.1 Holophagaceae bacterium | reverse complement strand
CGGAGCTGGGAAAACTAGGCTGGGGTTGGCTCCAGCAACATTCGCAACACTTCCTCCGCCACCTTCAGCCCCACGATGGCGGGCATGTAGGAGATGGTGCCCACGGGCCGTCGGGCCCGGCCTGGGCCTCGGTGGGGTTCGATATCCACGGGGTTCGCGGGGCGCTTGTTGTCGGCGGATTCCAGGGAGTAGACGCAGCGGATGCCCTGGCTGATACCGGCTTTCCGCAGCTCCTTGCGGACCTTCGCGGCCAGGGGGCAGAGGCGGGTGTCGCTGAGGTCGCCCACGAAGAGCTGGCTGCTGTCCGTGCGTCCCCCGGCCCCCATGGCCGAGATGATGGGAATGCCCTGTTCGTAAGCGGTGCGCATGAGGGCCACCTTGCAGGTCATGGAGTCGATGGCATCGATCACCACGTCGGGCCGGGGCGCCAATAGCGCCGGTAGCGTGTCCGTGTGGATGAAGGTCACGCGGGGTTCCACGTCGCAGTCGGGGTTGATGTCGCGCACCCGCGCCGCGGCCACCTCGGCCTTGGGTTGCCCGAGGGTGGAGCGCAGGGCGAAGAGCTGGCGATTGAGGTTGCTGGGGCCCACCACATCGTGATCCACCAGCCGCAGATGGCCCACACCCGCCCGGGCCAGGGCTTCCACGGCGAAGGACCCCACTCCGCCCAGGCCGAAGACGGTCACGCGGGCCGCGCGGAACCGCTCCATGGCCGCCTCGCCGAGCAGCAATTCGCTGCGGGAAAACCACCTCATGCCATCAGCTCCCTGAAACATCGATTGCCATTGTCCCAGGTCTGGGCGCCGAGCTCCTCTGCGGTCATGCCACGAATGCCGACGGCCATCTCGAGTACCTGCACCAGGTCCGCGGTGCCGTCGGTCTCCAGGAGCAGGTGGCCCGAGTCCACGGACAGCAGTGATTTCCGCAGCATCGGACGGTCGGGCCTGAGGAGGTCGCCGGAGAAGGATAGGAAGACGCCCATGGCCTGGAGCGCCAGGGCCGTCTCGGGGCTTCCGGCGTAGGCGTGGACCATGGCCCCCGCGGTTGGCACGCCCTCTTCACGCAGGATGTCCAGGAGGCGCCCCCAGGCGCGCACGACGTGCATGGCGACGGGGCGGTGAAGGGCGTGAGCCAGCCGGAGCTGGGTCCGGAAAGCGGACTCCTGGACCTTCGGGTCCGCCTCCTTCCGTGCGAAGTCCAACCCGCACTCACCCACACCCGCGCGGTGGGACCTCAGCAGGGACTCCAGCCGGGGGAGCCATTCCGGCGAGGCCTCGGCAACATACCAAGGGTGTAGGCCCAGCATGGGGATGACGCGGTCTTCGGAGGCCGCATGAGCCAGAATCGCGCCCCAGTCGGATTCACACGTTCCGCAGACCACGCGGCGATGGGCAGTGGGCGCGGAATGCGAGTCCGGGAGATGGCTGTGGGCGTCGAAGCAGGCGGACATTGGGATCGGTCTATCGCTGGTGGTCCCGGCGGGAATTGAACCCTCGACCTGTCGCTTAGGAGGCGACCGCTCTATCCACTGAGCTACGGGACCCACGGGCAGCAGCAGTCATTCTAGCGTCATCTTGAGCCCATCGTGGGGTCCGTCTGTCTGCCCCACCGTGCCCCGCACCTGGTTCGTGGTCTCAGGCTCCCAGCGCGCCGAGCAGTTCATCCAGGGACACGCTTGCAATGGCGGTGGCCTTGTCGCTCATGGCAAAGGGAAGGATCAGTTGGCCGCCGTGGAGGAGGGATCCACAGCTGTAGACGACATTGGGCACGTAGCCTTCCCTTCCGATGCCCTCCGGAGACAGCAGGGGCTCGCGCAGGCGGCCGATGACCCTCGTCGGATCGTCCAGGTCGAGCAGGGCCGCCCCGATGCAGTACTTGCGCATGAGGCCAACCCCATGGGTGATGACCAGCCAGCCGGCCTCAGTCTCGATGGGCGAGCCGCAGTTCCCGATCTTCACGGATTCCCACGCCTCTGCAGGGCGCAAGAGCACCTTCGGATCGCTCCAATAGTGGGGATTGTCAGAGAACATGATGAAGATGTTCTCATCGTCCTGCCGCGAAAGCATGGCGTAGCTGCCATCGATCCGCCGGGGAAAGAGCGCCATGCCTTTGTTCTGCACGGCCGTGCCGTTGAGGGTGAGCACGCGGAAGTGGAGGAAATCCTGCGTCTCGATGAGCTGGGGCAGGATGGCGTGTCCGTTGTAGGCCGTGTAGGTGGCGTAGTACATCACCGACCCGTCGTCGTCCGTATGCCGGACAAAACGGGCGTCCTCGACGCCATTGCTCTCGTTTGGTGACACGGGAAAGATGATCCGCTCACTCATGGCGAGCTCTGGAGAGAAATGCATCTCATAGTTGGAGTCAGCCAGCCATTGCACACAGGTGAGCGTGTTGGTGAGACCTTGCGTCACCGGCTTGGTCTCCCGCCGGATGCGGTGCACGCTAAGATTCAGTTCGCTTCGCGTGAAGCTCTCCCCGAGGGGTTCCATCACGGCGGCTGAAGCGCCGTTATCGAAGCCCATCTCGTGCAGCTTGGCGATGAACACTTCCTTCTTGTAGCTGGGATTGGGGTTGATTTTCGGCTCGGTGACGAAGCGGGACACGGGATCCAGGCAGACGTCGCCATTGGCCGCGA
>JANXYT010000290.1 GCA_025355915.1 Holophagaceae bacterium | reverse complement strand
GACCAGCACCCGGCCGCCGCCGGTTTCGATGCTGGAGGCCAACTCGCGAAGTCGCGATTCGTTTCTGGCACTGATTGCCACGAACATGCCCTCATTTGCCAGACGCTCGGCGATGGCGTGGCCGATGCCCTGGCTGGCGCCGGTGACGAGAGCGACCTTGCCGTCGAGGCGGAACATGGAACCTCCGAATGGATGAGGCACCAGTCTAGCAAGGGCTCGACTACTTCAACGCCTTCAGCCAGGTAGCGATGGGCGACAGATCCGCCATGGGTGTGCTGTCGCCGTAGGTCGTGGCGGCCGCGGCACCGGAGAGGCCGGCCCGGTTCCGGGTCTCGCGCTTGAGGAGGTGGTTGGCCTCGGGGATCTGGATCACGGTGCCCTTGAAGTCGGGGGGCACCGTGTCGGGTTTCCAGGTCTGGATATCCCGGTCGCCCCACGCCATGGCGCAAGGGATAGACAGGCGTTTGGCTGTGCCCCAGGGATCCAGATCGAGGAGATCCCGCACGAAACCGCGGCTCTCCGGGCGGGCGAGACCCCGTGCCAGTGCCGCGATGCCCGGGACCACGCCAGGGGAGGCTTGAGGAAGGTCCTGGTTTCTGCGGATGGTGCCTAGGGCGGATTCAAGGTAGGTCAGATTCTCCGCGGACACTTCCGCTGGCGCGCCTGCGGCATCGAGTCGGGCCCGCACCTGGGCCACGATGAGCTTCCCCATGCTGATGCTTGGCATGGCCAGGAACAGCGCGGCCTCGGCTTCACCGGCCACCAATAGCGACAAGAGAGCCCCCTCGCTATGCCCGATGAGCAGCAGCTTCTTCCCCTTCGCCTCCGGCAGGTTGCGGGCGGCCTTCATCGCCGCCTTGATATCGCCCACCTGCGCGTCCAGGGAAATATCGAGCTTGGCATCCTGCGATCCGATGAACCGCTTGTCGTAGCGCAGGGAACCGATTCCCTGCGCCTGCAACCACACGGCGAAATCGCGTCCACCATGGCTGGGCACGGGGATGAGCGGGTTGGACCAGTCCCGGTCCGTGGGCCCGGAGCCCGCCACCAGCACGGCGAAGTAGGGGTGCGAGCCGCCGGCCTTGACGCTGCCCCTCAGGGGGAAGGCGTTGAAGCCGGGAAAACCGACCTCGCGATCCAGCGCCACGGAAGGGGACTGCACCAGGGCCGGTGGGGCCAGGAAAAGGAAGGGGAGCATGGACACCTCGTCTCACATCCAGGATGCCGCAGTCCTGAGCCGGGTTTCGAATTCCGGGTTCGGACGAGAGGGCGGCTACCATGGCCCCCATGTCCCTGCACAGCCTGCCCCCATCCGAACGGACCTTCGCCACGGGGGTGGTACTCGCCTTGGCCGCGGCCTTGGGTTGGGGGCTGATAGTGGTCTTCGCCCGGGAACTCAGGCCCGTCTCCCCCACTCAGGTGCCGCCGCTGCGGTCACGGCTCGTGGCGGTGCTGGAAGGCGTCATGGCCGGGAACGTTTCACCGGCCGAGACGGAACGGTTCCGGGCCTGGGCGGCCGCTGGCGCCACCCGGGAGGGGTTCGCCCAGGTGGAAGCCGTGGTCGCCAACAACTGCGCCAGCTGCCACGGCCAGGGCGGCCAGTTTCCCCGCCTCGCCCGTTTCGAAGACGTGCGTCCTCTGGCCTTGGAGGCCGCACCCGAAGGCCTGCTCGGCCTCTTGGATGCCCGGACCCTGCACCTGATCGCCTTCCCCCTGATCTTCCTCCTGGCGATCGGGGCCTACCTGCGACGGACCGCGTGGCCCCGGCGAAGGCTCCTCATGGGCGGCTGCGCGATGGCGGTGCTGTTCGACGCTGGGCAATGGTGGCTGCGCCAGGGGCGACCGGAAGCGATCTGGGCCGCGTGGACGGCCCTGGCGGCCCTGGCGGTGGCCATGGCAACCCTGGTCACGGTGGTGCTGAATGAACTGCGGAAACCGAAGGAGACTTAGCCTACTGCGCCGCAGGCTCGTCCACGAAGTCCTCGTCCGACAGGCCGCTGTCCGGCGGGAGCTTGGCCAATTCGATGTTGACGAGGTTCTGGTGGTCGACCTCTTCGTCGCCCAGTTCCCTGAACAGGGCCCGAACTTCCGGATCCGTCAGCGCCGGAAGGGCTGCGACAAAAAATTCATAGGCCTTCACCTCTGAGGCCAGCGCCGCCTTCATGGCATTGCGTGGACTCATGAAAGCGCGGGCGGCATCGTAGTCCGGCGCCTCGATATCGAAGATCATGGCGCGGGTGACGGCCTGCGGCGTATCGCCGAAGCGCTGGATGCGCCGGGCCAGGAGTTCCCGGCCATGCTTCGCCTCGTTCTCGACCATGTAGCGGAAGAATTTGGCGGCCTCAGGCGTCCGGTGCAGTTCCATCTGCGCCGCGAGGTCCTCGTAGCGCTCCCGGGCCTCGTCCTCCACCAGGATGGCCAGGTCGAGAGCATCCATGAGGGAGAGTTTGGCGAAGTCGATGCCGCGAATGGCCATGAAAACCTCCCTTACTTCTTGATGAAGAGGTCCAGGATGCGCTCCTTCGGGAGGGCATCCTTGGAGAGCAGGGTCTGCCGCTCCTTCACCAGATCGCCATAGGT
>JANXYT010000284.1 GCA_025355915.1 Holophagaceae bacterium | reverse complement strand
CCCGCGCCGGGTGGACGGCCGCTGCGATGTCTACGCCCTGGGCGCGATCCTGTTCGAGTTCATGACGGGGCAGGCCTACGCCCAGGTCCAGCTGCCTCCCGCGGCCGTCCGGCCGGGCTTCCCTCCGCGGATGGCGGGGCTCATCATGCGGGCCCTCCAGCCGGATCCCGCCAAGCGCCTGCCGGACATGGAGTCTTTTGGACAGGAACTGTCTAATTGGTTGGAAAGCGCCGAGGCGGCGGGGTGGGGCGATGAACCCCTGCCGGGCTTCGCTGCCCGCGACCAGGAGCTGGCCACGGTCGCTGGGCCCCGGCGGGACGAGGGCCCCGAAGTCCGGCTCGCGCCCTATCTCGATGCCCTGGCCACGGGCCCCGTGGGCGTGCGCCGGTCCGCGGCGGAAGGGCTGGTGGCGGCGGTCCGGCCGGGCGACGGCGGATGGCTGGTCGAGGCCCTGGCGCGCGCTCCCGAGGGGGCCCGCTTCGCGCTGGCCCGGGCGCTGGGGAAGGTGGGTGAAGCCGAAGCCCTCCGCCCCCTTCTGGCCTTGCTGCCGGATCCTTTCGCCCAGCGCGAGGCTGCAGACGCCGCCGCCGAGGTGGCCCTGCGCAGCGGGCAGGTCGAGCCTGTGCGGGCGGCCCTGCGCGAGCCCGGCCTGGGTGCGACCTGGCGCTGGTCCGCCCGGACCGCCCTGGGTGACGAGACCTGGGTCCGGGCCCTGGCGGCGGAGTGGCCGGGCCTCACACCGCCGTTCCGGCTGCAGGCCCTGGAGGCCAGCCGGCGGCTCCCGGAGGCCCTGAAGGCTGCCGTGAAAGCCGCCACCTTCGATGCGGCCGGACAGGCCCGGCCCGTGTGGGAAACCCTCTGATCCGAATTTGCATTCAAAAAACAAGGAACACCACCAAGACACCAAGGGCACCAAGAAAAGCCAAGGCCACTTCCCATGCAGTTCTTGGTGTCTTCTCGGTATCGCCGCAGGCGATACACGAGGCAAATTGAATCTTGGTGTCTTGGTGGTGAAAGATCTGTTTCTTTTGGGCTGAACGCTTATTGGTAGGATCCCGGTGGCCGTGTTGGTGACCTTCGGGGACGGACCCTAGCCCATGATGGCGCTGGGTACCGGCCGTCCCATGAGGAACTGAAGGGGCTGGATGGATCGCCGTTCCCAGGTGCGGTCGGGAGAGGGGCGGCGGGGGGGCCGCGTGCCCGTCGAGAGGCCCAGCTCGGGGAATTCCAAGGATTCCTGGAACCAGGGCGCCATCCAGGTTTGGGGGAACACCCACAGCCCGTCCGAGCGCAGGCCCTCGTACCGGCGGCCAAGGAGGCGCCGAAAGTGGCCGTAAACGGCCCCAGGCGCCTCGGCATGCAGGTTCACGATGGCGGTGCGCTGCAGGTCGGCCAGCAGGTCCCGGCGTTCCAGCAGGGCAGAGATGAGATGTCGGCCATCCACGGACACCAGGTCGAAACCTGCGGCGCGTTCTGGAAGCCGTTGGCGGAGGTGCAGGTGGGATTGGGCGCCCGCCAGTTTCAACTGGAATTCAAAGAAGGCCTTGGCCCTTGGCCAGATAGAGGTGTCCTCTTCCACGAACAGGATCTGCACCACTTCGCCCCGGCCCATGGTGCTCCCTGATCAAGCCTTCCGGCTCCGCTCGGCCACCCTGTCGAGCATCTCCCAGATCTGGTGGCAGTCCTCGCAGGAGGACCTGGGATCGCCGCAGGGGAAGCCTTCCACACCGATGCCCTGGCACTTGGGGGTGCGGAAGAAGAAGAGGAGTTCGTTCAGCGAGGTCTGGACGCGGGTGCGCAGCGGCTCGTCCGGGAGGGCCCGCAGGTCCTGGATGAACTGCCACTCCGCGGCACTGAGTTCGGGATGGTCGATGGATTGGGACATGGACGCTCCGGAGGGCCTGAGTATACCGGGCCGCACCGGCTTCGCTGAAGGGTCAGGAAGTTCCGGCGATTCCCCCCAGGGATCGAACGCTTCATCCCACCTGGAGGGGATTCGTCCCTAACCCCTTCCAGAAGGAGGGGTTGGAATTCAGGTTTGCGGCTTCATTGCAACCTTGGGAGGCTTCCATGAACCAGACCCTTCTCACCTTCAGTCGAATCGGGGCCCTCCTCGCGGCCGGAAGCCTCGCGGTGCTGGCGCAGGGGACCCAAACGGCCAGCCTGGTCGGCCAGGTGGTGGAGCCTTCGGGCACGCCCATGGAGGGCGTGGAAGTCCGGCTCAGCAGTCCGGCCCTGCAGGGCATCCGCGTGGTGGTCACGGATGCCGGGGGCCGCTTTGCCGCCCGCCTGCTGCCCCCTGGCCTCTATCGGATCGCGCTCTCCAAGGCCGGATTCACTTCTGTCACGCGCGAGGAACGGCTCTCCCTGGAGCAGAACCTGAACAGCCGCTTTGTGCTGTCGAAGGAGGCGGGGACCACCGTGGAAGTGTTGGCCTCGTCCATCCTCCAGGACAAGGCCGAGTTCAAGACCGCCTCCAGTTTCTCCAAAGAAACCATCGATGCCCTCCCGGTGGACCGCAATCCGCTCAACGTGGCCCTCATGGCCCCGGGCGTCGTGGAAAACCTGAATCAGGATCGCGGCGGCATGCAGATCCGCGGCAGCCAGGGCACGGGCAACCTCTGGCTGCTGGATGGCCAGAACTACGCAGACAATGTCTACAACGGTCCCCGCGCCAAGTTCGTGACCGATGCCATCGAAGAGACCCAGGTGATCACGGGCGCCATCCCCGCCGAATTCGGCGATGTGGAAGGGGGCGTGGTCAATACCATCACCAAGTCAGGCGGGGACCAGTTCACGGCCCAGCTCCGCTGGGATATCAGCAGCGACCGGTGGAAGGCCGCCCGGCGGGGCGAGGATGCCAGCGCCTTTTCCGACAGGATCAACCAGGAACGCATGGCCCAGGTGGGCGGCCCCATCGTGAAATCCAAGCTGTGGTTCTACACCAGCTACTTCAGCCTGGCCCGGGACAACGCCCAGAGCCTGCCCACGGATCAGGCGGCCCTCGGCGCCCCCGTCGGCGCGCCCTACGCCGAGAACATCAAGGACATCCGGCGGCAGCTGAAACTCACCTGGGCCGTCACGGACCGGCACACCCTGGTGGGGACCTACCACGCCTACCACGAGACCTTCGCGAACATCGACTACGTGGGCAGCGGCGACGGCTTCTTCAGCACGCGGCGGTTTACTCAGGAGATCTACGGGCTGCAGCTCCGCAGCCTCCTGACCGACGTTCTCACCATGTCCCTCAAGATCGGGAAGAAGGACCAGACCATCGCCGTGGGGTCCAACAATGTGGCTCTGCCCATCTTCAACAACGATGACGGCTACTTCTACCGGGCCGGGTACTTCGATCCCCTGGATCCCGGGGACATCCGCAACAACCAGACCGCGAACCTGAAGTTCTCCTACTTCCTGTCAAACGCCGACAGCAGCCACCAGCTCGATGTGGGCTGGGACTACTACCGCGGCACCACCAAGGCCTCCGGGGCCCAGACGCCCGTCGATCTCCTCATCGGTGGCAAGCCCTGGAATTCCTACGTGGCCGCCAGCGGCCTGGATCTGACCACTGGCACCGTGAACACCGATGGCGCTTCCACCTTCAGCTACCTGACCCAGCCTGGGGAAGCGGGCACCGAACAGCACGCCCTCTACGTCAACGACAAATGGTCCCTGGGCAAGCACTGGAATGCCAACCTGGGCCTGCGCTGGGACAAGTACACGGCCGAGGACCGGGCGCTGAAGCGGACCACCGCCTCCAACAACGCACTGTCCCCCCGTCTTGGCGTGAACTTCGATGTCCGGGGCGACAGCGCCTGGATCCTCGGCGCAGCCTACAGCCGCTACAACGGCAAGCCGCTGGAAATCCAGCTGAGCGTGGCCACCTATGTGAACAATCCCATCGCCGCCACCTTCGGGTACAACGGGCCCGCCGGGCAACAGCCCTTCTCAGCCCTGGAGAACCCGGCGAACTACAACCCCAGCTCGCAGTCCTACACGGATGCGGCCATCAACATCAAGGTCGACCCCAAGCTGAAGGCCCAGACAGTGGACGAAATCCAGCTGAGCGCCACCCGCAACTTCAAGCACAGGACCCTGGGCGAGGGTTACCTGAAGGCCACCTTCGTCAGCAAGACCTGGAACAACCTCATCGACCTGCGGGCTGGCAACGATGGGACCGTGGCCAATCCGGGCGGCGGCAGCCGGCTCTACGTCACCTTCTGGCACAACGAGCCCGCCGCCAAGCGCGACTATCGCAGCCTGGAATTGGAAGGCGGCCTGGTCATGGGCCGCTATTCCGTGAACGGGAACCTGGTGCTGAGCCGCCTGAAGGCCAACTACGAAGGAGAAGTGAAGGGGGCTCCGGGGTCCGGCGCTGGCTTTGACTGGTTCACGGTGCAGAACGGGGCGCGGATGTACGACCCCGCAGTGACGAACCCCTACGGCTACCTGCTGGGCCACGTGCCCGTGCGTTCCAGAATCAACACCATCGCCCGCTGGGCCAATCCCCTGGGCGACCTCACGACCGGTTTGCTGTTCAGCTATGACGGTCCCCAGACCTACAGCCACTTCCGGGTCATCACCGATCCCAGCAGCCTGAACCCCGCCGTGGATCCCCAGGCTGCGGGACTGCGCCTCTACCAGTACCAGAACAACGCCCGGGGCGACGGGGAGTACCGCGCCCAGTACTACCTGGACCTAAGCCTCCAGCAGGATTTCCGGCTCATGAAGTTCGGCAATGGGAGAAAGGTCGATGCCTACCTGAAGGTGGTGGTCGAAAATGTCTTCAACCATCAGCAGAAGGTCTCCTTCGGCACCGGTTATGCGGCGCTGGCTGCCGGCGATCCCATCACCACAGCCTTCGTTCCCAATGCCGGCTTCGGTGCCGCTGGCCCCACCAACTACGGCCGGGCCCGGCGGATGTACCTCAGCACCGGGTTGAAGTTCTAGCGTAGAGGCAGGCGTGGGGGCAGGCTCCCCACGCCCCTAAACCCCCCTCCAAAATGTCTCGTATCCGACGCACGATCTCTGACATCCAGGAGGCTTCCATGGCCACTCCCCGTTCGCTCGCCGCGGCCTTCGCCGCCGCCCTCCTCTGCGCCTCGCTGGCGGCGCAATCCCAGGTGATCCAGCCCGCCAAGGCGGAGAAGACCACCGAGACCCGCACCCTGCCGCTGGCCTCGGGTTCCACCCTCAAGGTGAAGAACGTCAATGGCTTCATCCGGGTGGAGGCCTGGGATCGCGAAGAGGTGCAGTTCACAGGCGAATTCAAACCCAGTAGCAAGGACGAGCAGGTGAAGGTGGTGGTGGAAGCCGGCAACAAGTCGCTGGACATCCGCGGCGAGTACCCAAAGCACACGGGCTGGGGTTCCTACCAGGGCCCCCAGTGCCAGATGACCCTCAAGGTGCCGCGCCGGGTGGTGCCGACCTTGGAGACGGTGAACGGAGAAGTCACCATCAGCGGCACTCAGGGCGCGGCCGTGGCCAATACCGTGAACGGCAGCATCCGTGCCACGGGCCTGGAGGAAAACCTGAAAGCGGAAACGGTGAATGGCGCCATCACCCTCGACCAGGTACGAGGAAGCCTGACCCTGCAGACGGTGAACGGCGCCATCAAGGGCTCCGGGCTCGACGGCCAGGGCAAAGGCATCAAGGCGGAAACGGTGAACGGTTCCATCCATCTCCAGGTGGCGGGCATCAAGGGACGGCTCAAGGCCAGCACAGTCAACGGGGGTATTTCCTTCAACGCCAAGGGCGCCGAACAGGTCGAGGTAAAGAAACACCGCGTCACGGCGACCTTCCCTGGCAGCGACCAGGGCATCGATCTGGAAACGGTGAACGGGGGCATTACGCTGGATTAAGATGGCTTATGCGACAAAAGGGACCGGCCAGGCCGGTCCCTTTTGTTTGTCTACAGACGGGTCGATTAAATTTAGGATTGACCTATCCTAAACTTGTTTCATGCTCTCCCCTGTGTCAGGTCGATGCCGGGCACCTCGACTGGATGCCCCGTGAGTGGAACGCGCCGATTCCTTTTTTTGACCCTGGCCGCCAGCGTCTTCCTGGGCGTGTTTCTGGGTTCCGGGGCCTACACGTTCGTGTCGGCCCACGGCACGTCCTACCTGTCCAACGATCCGCAGGTCTGTGTGAACTGCCACATCATGCGGGACGAGTTCGACGGCTGGCAGCACGGGTCGCATCACGCGGTGGCCACCTGCAACGACTGCCACCTGCCCCACGACAACGTGGTGCACAAGCTCTTCGTGAAGGCCAGCAACGGCTACTACCACTCAAAGGCCTTCACCCTCCTGAACTTTGCCGAGCCCATCCGCATCAAGCCCAGCAATGCGAAGGTGCTGGAGGGCAACTGCCTGCGGTGCCACGGCGAGCTGACCGACGAGATCACCGCGCATGGCACCCTCGGCGTGCCCAGCGATCCGGCCCTGAAGGCCGATCTTTACGGCTGTGTGCGCTGCCACCAGGGCGTGGGCCACGGCCCCACCCGATGACCTTTCTGCATTCCCTGAACCCCCACCTGACGATGCGTGCCACCCACGCGGGAGGATCCCTCCGATGACCGACCAACCCACTCCGCTGCTTTCCCGTCCCCTGGTCCGGATGGGGCTCCTGGCCGCTGGCGCCGCGCTGGCCACGGTGCTGGTG
>JANXYT010000273.1 GCA_025355915.1 Holophagaceae bacterium | reverse complement strand
TGACGATCACGCTCTGTGGCGACCGCCGGGGGAAGCGGCCCATGCATCGAATTTCCATGGTGGGCCAAAATCAGGAGGACCGGCGCCTTCTCGAAGGCCTGGGCCTGTCGGTACGTCCGGCCAAGGCAGGATCCGCGAGTTGGCGAATGGAAACCTGCGCGGCATCATTCGGCGATATCCGGCGCACGGCCGAGCGTATCCGGAAGTACCTGGGCGCGGAGATCCACCTGCAGGCACGACTGGGCGCCAGCCCCGGGCGCGAAACCAGCAGCCTGCCTTTCGTGCCCGCATGCAACCTAAAACCGGGCATGGTCCTATTCGATGGCAAAGGCGGATTAGATCTGGTGGATCGTGTGGACCGGGTGCCGCTGAAGGGGGATGTGTACGACTTGGATGTCGAAGGCGTCCACAACTTCGTCGCCAGTGGCCTGGTGACGCACAACTCGATCTACGGCTGGCGCGGCGCCGACATCCGCAACATTCTGGACTTCCAACAGGACTTCCCCGAGGCCGTTCGCATCGAGCTGCTGCAGAACTACCGCTCCACCAAGAAGATCCTGGACGCGGCCTCCGAGGTCATCGCCAACAACTCCCAGCGCGTCGAGGGCAAGGGCGCGCTGATCACGGACTTGGGCGATGGCGAATCCATTGTCTTCAAGCTGTCGGACGAGGGCAGGCTGGAGGCGGAGTGGGTGGTGCAGCGGATCCAGGAGTTGCGCTACACCGACCCCGAAGCCAAATCGGCCGTGCTGTACCGCGCCAACTGGCAATCGCGGCAGATGGAAGAGGCGCTGCGCGCGCAGAACGTGCCCTACCGGCTGGTGGGTGGCGTGAAATTCTACGAGCGCCAGGAAGTGAAGGACCTCATCTCCTACCTGCGGCTCATCTCGAACCCCTTCGACCTGGTGAGCTTCCGCCGCTGCGTGAACGCGCCCAGCCGGGGTGTGGGGCCGACGACGCTGGGAAAGATCGAGGGCGCCATTCCGGAAGGCGGCACACCCATCGAGGGCCTGGCCCTGCTGTTGCGCGCCGGGGAGCTGAAGGGCCGCGCGCAGCGGGAGCTGGTCAAGTTCCTGGATCTCTTCCGTCGCGCCACCGCCGAGCGCGAGGCCCAGGGCCTGGCGGGGCTGGTCAAGTGGGTGCTCCAGGAAAGCGGCTACCTCCAGAGCCTGGAGGATGAGGCCACCCTGGAGGCCGAAGGCCGCATCCGCAACCTGGAGGAATTCCTCAGCGCCGCCGCCGAATCCGAATCATTGGGCCTGCGTCTGGCGGAATTTCTGGACCGCATCACCCTCGCTTCGGACACGGACCAGTTGGAGGAGGCGGCCCAGCTCAGCCTCATGACCATCCACTGCGCCAAGGGCCTGGAGTTCCCCTACGTCTTCGTCATCGGCATGGAGGAGGACGTCTTCCCCAACCGCAACGCCCGGGAGACGGCGGAGGGCCTGGAGGAGGAGCGCCGCCTCTTCTATGTGGCCATCACCCGCGCCCAGCGGCGCCTCACCCTCAGCGCCGCCCGGCGCCGCCGCATCATGGGCACCGAGATGCTGTCCATGCCCAGCCGCTTCCTGCGGGAGATCCCCGCTGCGGTCCTCACCGCGCCCATCCGCTGGGGCACCGAGATCTACCAATCGGGCGAAGGCGTGCGGCCCGGCAGCTCCTTCGCCCGGGGCGCGGGTGGTGCCTCTGTGGCGACGGAGCTGCAGCGCATCCGCAGCTTCTTCGATCGGGTGAAGGAACCCGCCGAGACTCCCGTTTCCATGGATCGGCGCCCGTCAGAGTCACCGGAACCACTGGATGCCAGTGCCTTCCCGCCCGGCACCCATGTGAAGAGCGCCCGCTTTGGGGTGGGCACGATCCTGGCCGCTTCGGGCCGAGGGGATGGACTGACCTACACCGTGCGCTTCGACCAGGGGGGCGACAAGCGCATCATGGCGCGGTTTGGCGGGCTGGAACGGGTGTGAACCGATCTGCCAAGGCACGCCTCCGGTAGGCAAAGATCCGCGTGATGTCCCGCCGTATCCAGAGCAGGGTGACCGCCTGTCCCAGAAGCCCATAACCCACTCGGTACCGGACGGTGTCGGTCATGCGCGTACCACCGTCCGGCAGATCCTCGAAGCGGTGGGTGTGGTGCCAGAGGGCGTAGGGGCCGGAGAGCTGGCGATCCACGAACAGCTCGCCTGGCACAAAGGTCTCGATGAGGGTTCGCCAGCGGATGGGTAGGCCCCGCACGCGGATGCGGTAATCAAAAAGGGCCCCTTCGCCACGAGGCAGTGGCTTCGGCGTCAGCACTTCGAAGCGCAGCCAGGGCGGTGTGAGAGCTTCGAGGTTGGCTGGATCCGCGAAGAAGGGGAAAACTTCGTGGCGGGGTGCGGGTAAGTCCTGCACCGAGATGAACACTTCTTCCCTCACAGCAGGTCCTCCAGGGCGGCCTGGGCCGTGGGAAAGCGGAATGCGAAGCCCAGGGCCTGCGCACGGGTTGGCAGTACGAAGGCGCCCAGCAGCAGCAGGGCCTCTGCCATTTCGCCCAGCAGCAGCTTCGTGGCCGCTGTGGTGAGAAAGCCAGGCACGGGCAGCATCGGACGGTGGAGCCGCTTCGCGAGGAGACCCGTGAAGGCCTCGTTGCTGAGGGGCTGAGGCGCGGCGCCGTTGAAGGCCCCCTCCCAGGCCGGGTTCTGGGCGGCTTCGGTGAGCATGGCGACCAGATCGTCCAGGTGGATCCAGCTGAGGCCCTGCCTTCCCGACCCTAGTTTGCAGCCCAGGTACCACCTTACCGGCAGGGCCATCTTCGGCAGGGCGCCGCCTTCCCGGGCCAGCACCACGCCGATGCGGACCAGAGCCACGCGCACGCCCAGGGCCGAGGCTGCCGCTGCCTCCGCTTCCCAGGCCTGGCAGACCTCGGCCAGAAATCCCGATCCTGGCGCAGCGCCTTCCTCCACTGGAGTTTCTTCCTTGGGGATGTAGTAACCGACGGCAGAGGCGTTCACCAGCGCCGCGGGTCGCCGCGAGCAGGCCCGCATGGCCGCGATCAGCCGCGCCGTGGCCCGGATCCGGCTATCCAGGATGGCGGCCTTGCGGCTGGGGGTCCAACGCTTGTCCGCGATGCCCTCGCCCGCCAGGTTGATGACCGCGTCCACACCGTCCAGCAGGGCGGGCAGATCGTCCCAACTGTGGGCCGTGGCGCCGGCCGGAAGCCTCAACTTGGCCGGATTCCGGGAGAGTACGATCACTTGGGTGCCCTGCTTGGCCAGGGATCGCACCAGGGGAAGGCCCACCAGCCCCGCGCCGCCCGCCACCACCACCCGATTCAACGCTCTCTCGCCCAAGGTGCCCCCGTGGAACCTGATTATCCATCGGGCAACAAGGACAGAGCCTAGACAGAATCCACAGAATTAAAGACCCACCCGAATCACCCCAACCCGAGCCTCGCTCCATCCCTCTTCAGGTCGAATGTGGGGGCTTGAAGCCCAGATTCACCAAAAAACATGGTCCCAGACTCCGGAAATTTATCCTCCATGATTCCTTTTTAAAAATGGAACAAGGGCCCTTAGATTCAACTCCAGTCCGGTTGGACTGGTAAATAGTAGACCCATCGACGTAGGTCTTGGCCTTGCTATTAAGGAAGTGAGGCACCACCCTTCTGGATTCAGCACTACCCCGTTCCAAGGAGGTGTTCATGAAAATGTTGAGATCCATCGCACTAGGGACCGCACTTGCAGCCCTGCCGCTCGCCCTCACTGTTGGTTGCGATAAGAAATCGCAATCCGAATCCACCGCATCCAACGATCTCGCCAGCAAGGTCGCAGAGACTCAGAAGGCCGAAGGCCAGGCTCAGGCGGCCACCAAGGCCCAGTCCGAGGCCATGACCAAGGCGGGCCTGCAGCCCAACCCCGCCGTCATTCAATTGACGGAAGACCAGCGCGCGCTGCTCGAAGCCCGCGTCAAGAATGAGAAGGACAACAGCACTGCGGCCCTTCTCCAAGAGGTCCTGGATCGTGACAAGCAGATCGGCGAGCTCACGTCGAAGGTGGCCAAGCTCCG